>NZ_QSRV01000022.1:0-40787 GCF_003437235.1 Collinsella sp. TF07-1 | reverse complement strand
CATGTGGGGGTGATGGCGACGTGCATTTTTGCGAGTATTCTGCAATCGAAGGCCCCTGCATACCGACCTCGGGCAAAAATCGGGATTTCTTGATGTTTTCTACGAATGATGGGCGGGGTTATGGGCTGACAGCGTTTGATTTGCAGGGATATTCGCGGTCTTTGGCATTTATCGCGGTGCCCGAAGCCCTTGGTTATGTTGAATACTCCTAAAAATGCACGGCGCTTAGAGGGGGACCTTCGCGAAAAAGGAAACCGCCCCGTCGAAGTATGCGTTCGACGGGGCGGTTTATACATTTGGCCGATTAAGGATGCGCTGCCAAACTACTAGAACTTGACGGTCGGTGCCTGGCGGGCTGCTTCGGCGGCCTCGAAGCCCTGGCGCTCCTTAAACTGGAAGATGCCGGCAAAGATGACAGCCGGGAACGTCTGAATGGCGTTGTTGTAGCTGAGCACGCAATCGTTGTAGCTCTGGCGTGCATAGCTAATCTTGTTTTCGGTATCCTCGAGCGATGCCTGGAGCTGCGTAAAGTTGGTGTTCGCCTTAAGGTCGGGGTAGGCCTCGGCTACGGCGAAGAGCTGGCGCAGCGCACCGGTCAGCACGTTGTCGGCTTCCATTTTGGCCTCGGGCGTGGTGGCCTTGACGGCGGTGTTGCGCGCGCTGATCACGGCGGAGAGCGTCTCCTGCTCGTGCTTGGCGTAGCCCTTGACGGTCTCGACAAGGTTGGGGATCAGGTCGTTGCGGCGCTGCAGCTGCGTATCGATGTTCTGCCAGGCGTTATCGATGCGATTACGCTTGGTGACCATGTTGTTGTAGATGCCGGCGATGGCGCAGACAATCACAATGACAACAACGATGCCGATGATGACGGTAATCATGATGTCTCCGTTTCGAATGGCCGCGGCGGCATGCGCCAGCTGCCGTTGGTATAACGCTACTAGTATACCCGCAACGTTTTGTCGTGCCGAACTTTCCGGTAAGCGTTATGTTTTCGGCGGGGTTGGCACCGGGGCAAAGCGCGCGAGGTACAGGTGTAAGATATGCGACAGATTGACGAACGTTGTCTTTGCCCTGAGGATGGCGATACCAGTGGACCTTCGCATTAAGAAAACCTACCGCGCCCTGTTCGATGCCTTCACCGAGCTTCTCGAGGAGCATCGTTTTGAGGACCTGACGGTTGCCATGCTGTGCGACCGTGCCATGATTCGCCGCACGACGTTCTACAAGCACTTTCGCGATAAGAACGATTACTTTGCCTTTTATATCGATGAGCTCATGTCGGGCTTGCCGCAAAAACAGCCCGATGAGGCCGGCGCAGTGTCTGCCGAGGACGTGCGCGCGCTTCGGCACGCGATTTTGGACGATGCCATGGATTTGATTCTGGCGCACGAGCAGCTCATGGATAACATTTTGGCAAGCAGCATGTCGGGCATGCTGACAAACGTTATTTGCGACCGCATTGCCCGCTCCATCCGCGAGCGTGTGATGAACGTGCTTGCCGAGGATGCCCTGGCCCCCGTGTCACTCGAGACGACGTCTGAGTTTGTCGCCGGCGGTATTATTCGACTTTTCACGATATGGTGGGAATCGGGCCACGATCTTGAGCGTCGACCTGAGATGGCCGACGTGGTCGATGCGCTGTTTGAGCGGACCATGACACCGGTGCATCATTAAAAGTGGCGGAGAGAGGGGGATTCGAACCCCCGGAACGCTCTCGCGCTCAACGGTTTTCAAGACCGCCGCATTCAACCGCTCTGCCATCTCTCCGTGAGTCGTAATGATAGCATCGTTTTGAATTTGCAACAGGGAAGGCGAACGATGACGAGCACCGAAATCGACGAGAAGTTCATGCGCGAGGCGTTGGCGGAGGCGCGCGCCGCCGCGGCGGTGGGCGAGGTGCCCATTGGCGCTGTGGTGGTGCGCGCGGGTGAGATTGTCGCGCGGGCGCATAATCGTCGTGAGCTCGATCAGGACCCTTCGGCGCATGCAGAGTTCGCGGCCCTGTGCGCTGCCGCTCGGTCGCTCGGTCGCTGGCGCCTTTCCGACTGTACGGTCTACGTGACGCTCGAGCCCTGCTGCATGTGTGCGGGGCTTATGGTTAACGCGCGCGTAGGACGCTGCGTGTATGGCGCGGCTGATGCCAAGGCGGGCGCTCTGGGTTCGCTGTATGACCTGAATGCCGATTCGCGCCTGAATCATCGGTTTAACGTGACCGCCGGCGTGCTGGCAGACGAGTGTCGTGAGGCGTTGAGCAGCTATTTTAGTAGGCTGCGTGGCACCGATGGTGCTGGCTGCGGTTGTGGGGCCGATCTTGAAGCACACGCCGCTCACGCCGCAGCACTTGCAGGTGTCGGTGAGGATACTGACACGGCGGTTGACTTTGGTCCTGCGTGCCGCCGACCCCGCCGTGTGCTGTTGGCGATCGACTCCTTTAAGGGCAGCGTTTCGAGCGCGCAGGCGGAGGCGGCGGTTGCCGAAGGCGTGCGCCGCGTTTGGCCCGATGCCGAGCTGAACGCTTTGCCGCTGGCAGATGGTGGCGAGGGAACGCTCGATGCCGTTGCCGCGTGCGGCGGTGAGATTGTGACCTGCGAGGTGGCAGGTCCCCTGGGCAAGCGCACGTCTGCCCGGATGCTGGTTGATGTCGAGCGCGAGTCCGCGGTCATCGAGATGGCCGAGGCGGCTGGCATTGGGTATTCGCCTTGCACGGAGTCGTCGGCGCTGGTTGCTACAACCTATGGCGTGGGCGAGCTCATGCTTCGCGCAGTCCGTGCTGGGGCAAAGACTATCTATATTGGTCTGGGCGGCAGTGCCACCAACGACGGTGGCGCCGGCATGCTGCAGGCGCTGGGCGCGCGTGTGGTCGATGATCAGGGATGCGATGTCGCCCCCGGTCTTGCAGGCCTTGAGCGGGTGGCGAGCGTTGATTTGGCGCCCGCGCTGCAGGCTTTGGATGGCGCTCGTATCGTTGTGCTTTCGGATGTCGAGAACCCACTCGTGGGGCGTCGCGGCGCGCTTGCGGTGTTCGGCGGACAGAAGGGTCTGCCGGCTGATGATGCCGAGGCGCTGAGCAGGTGCGACAGCTGGATGGTCGGCTACGGCCGCTTGCTCGACGCTGCGATTGCCGGAGCTCGAGTCCAGGGATTGTTGCGCGCACCCGAGGGCGCACGGACATTTGGCTCGGTGCTCGGCGTGCCCGGCGCAGGTGCCGCCGGCGGCCTAGGTGCCGCGCTGCTGGCGCTCGGTGCCGAGTTGCGCTCGGGCGTGGAGACGGTGCTCGATCTCGTGGGGTTTGACGAGCGTGTACGCGATGTCGACCTGGTCATTACAGGCGAGGGCAATATGGATGAGCAGTCCGCCGCCGGTAAGGCGCCGGTGGGCGTGGCACGCCGTGCCAAGCGGTGTGGCAAGCCGGTGATCGCTGTCGTGGGCGGTCGCGCTGTCAACCTGGATGCGGTATATGGGCAGGGTATTGACTTGGTTTTGCCGATCTGCCGCAAGCCCATGGACCTGGAGCGGGCACTCGATTCGCAAGAAGCCACAACCAACCTCATCTGTGCCGGCGAGTCTGTTGCGCGAGCCTACGACCTCGGCCGCATCTAGAAAAGTAGTCTTTTTGCACTTCAGGTGTTGACGCCGCCATTTATGTGCCATTAGTAGATTGCTCTTCGTTCAGTTGTTCGCCAATTAATCATGCCAATTAATTACCATTTCGGGCGAAGACGTGGATTATCTCCATGATGGGCCTCTTTGGTCATAATGTTGTCTTTAACTGTCCTTAATCAATAGATCGCTCGTGGGAAGAGAAGGCGACACCAGAGGGGGAGAAGGGAATTGGAGAGGAAAGTTTTCGGCGGGGGGGGGCAGAGAGTCGCTGCTCTCTGCCTTGCGCTGGTTCTCGGCTTCGGATGTTTATCCGTTGGCGCGACGGCCGGTGTCGCATATGCGGCCACGGAATCGCGGACTGCGTATACTGCGGAGGAGTTTGAGATCACCCAGGACGGCGTGACCTATTCGTGCGAGACCACGGATAAGGGCACGGCGGAAATCACAGGTATTGTTGCCGACGACAGTGTGACCGCGGTGAGTGTGCCCAGCTCCATCGAGCATGGTGGCCAGACCTACAAAGTCACCAAACTTTATTTCTCGTCTGGTATCGTGGCCGAGAATGTTGAGCAGCTGACGCTTCCCGACACGCTCGAAAACGTGCGCGGATGGTATTTCCGGAAGTTCGTAAAGGTCAAGGAGCTCCATATCCCTGGCTCCATCAAGAACTTCGGTTGCTCGCTGCAAAACGCTGGCTCGCTCGAAAAGCTCTATTTTGATGAGGGCGTCGAGGAGATTAGCGCCAACATGATGGTCAATGGCTGCAGCAGCCTTTCGGAGATCAATCTCCCCTCCACCCTCAAAATGATTTCGGGCTCGGGCGCCTTCGAGGGGGCTACGGCCCTCACAAGCATCGAGTTTCCAAAAGATGTCGCCTTCTCCGACACCATAACGGGCGTGTTCGAAGACTGCACGTCTCTGACAAGCGTGTCGTTGCCCGCTTCGGTTACCAAGATCCCCTCGCACATGTTTGACGGATGCACCTCTCTCACGTCCGTCACCGCGCTGAGCGAAATCGAGTCCATCGGGGATGGGGCGTTTCGGAATTGCTCGAGTTTAACCGGAATTGATTTCCCGGGCACATTGACGAGCATCGGATCCTCTGCTTTCCAGGGGTGTGCCAGCCTGGTGAGTGTGCCCAATCTAAGCAAGGTGACAAAGATGGGCAGCGGGGCTTTTCGCGAGTGCAAAAATCTGCGGGCGTCCGTGGACCTGTCCTCGCTTCAGAGCATTCCGGGCTATGCGTTTTGCTATACGCCGGTTAAGATCGTGGGGCTTTGCGACAACCTGAAGAGTATCGGTGACTGGGCCTTTATCCAGAGCAACGTCGCCGTCCAGCTTCCCAGGACACTTGAGACAATTGGCGACTACGCCTTCTATTACGGCACGTTGCCGGAGCAGCTTTCCATTCCGGATTCCGTGACTTCCGTTGGCAGGGCAGCCTTCTCGGGCGTAGGTGGCGTGAGGGATGTGACGATCGGGCGCGGCCTCACCAAAATACCCTTGGGTATGTTTGACGACAGCACGGTTCAGAAGATCACAATCGAAAACAGCATGGACGACATCACCGGCTCGGAGAACCTCCCGTCCTCTGGCGTCGATATCGTCTACACGCGCGAGCACATCGATGACGGCGTCGGCGGTACCGTGAGCGATGACAGCACCAAGACCCTTCAGGATCTGGTCGACGAGGCCCCCTATGACAAGGAAACCGTCATCACCCTGAAAAAGCACGTGAAGCTTGGCTCCACGCTCACGATTCCTGCCGGGAAGATGATTAAGATCACGTCGGATGAGCCCTATACCATCTTGGCAAAGAAAAGCGGCTTCTCCGTACTGGTCAATGTTGCCGAGGGGGCATCCCTCGAGCTGTCGGGGAAAGTGTCCCTGAGTGGTCGCTACAACAAGGGCGCCATTATTTCTAGCAGGGGAGCGGTTGTGCTCTCTGACGAGGCCGTTGTGTGCGACGGCGCTGCGAACACCGTCAATACGGGTGTCATCGACGTGTCGGGAGACAAGGCTTCGCTTACCATGACGGGCGGCGTTATCGAGCAGTGCGAACTTAAGGACGCGTATTGCGGCGCTGTCCACGCGAAAGACGGCGCTCATGTTGTCATGAAGGGCGGCGTTATCCGTAAGAATCACGTGTCTTTCTCCGCAGACGGCGATGGTAATTACCTTTCGTCTACCGGCATCATGCTGATGGGCGATGCCCACCTTGAGATGAGTAACGGCAGTATCGAGGATAACGCCGGCTATCAGGGCGGCGCGGTGGTCATGTACAGCGAGGCTCGTAACCAGAGAGCCTCCTTTGAGATGACCGGTGGTCAGCTTGTGCGCAACAGAGGCTATAAGCTTGGGAATCGAACTCCCTCCGGCGCAGTGCACGTCGAAGGGAATGCCGAGTTTACCCTCAAGGGCGGCAAGATCGAGGACAATATTGCGTATTCTGATGGCAAAGGCGGCGGAGTGTGCGTGGTCGATCGCGGCCTGCAGCAGGGTGGTAGGGACCATACCGCTTTCACTATGAAAGGTGGCTCCGTATCGGGTAACTCCGCTTCCGCCGGCGGAGGCATCTATACCTATTCAGATGACGTCAAGCTCAGTGCGGGCGAGATCAAGGACAATACTGCTCGGAATATGGGTGGCGGCGTATATAGCGAAGGCAATGAGTATCTCGTCTATAGCACGCTCCATATCGAAAACGCTCTCGTTGTTGATAACCATGCGAAAAAGCAGGGCGGCGGCATGTGGTTCTGCCCGACCGGAGATGCCAAGGTCTACGTCCAGAACGGTGGCCTGATCGCCAGGAACTCGGCCGATGAGGCGGGAGACGACCTCGTCTTCACCGGCTTCAAAGACGCCAAATACAAACTGACCTTGGCCAACCGCGCTCCGGGCGGCGGAAAGGTCAGCTGGTACAGAGACGGTGGGCTGTTTAACCCCGAAGGCACTTATGCGGAAACAAACACCGAAATCCCGCGATTCTCTCCCGACGGTGGCAACGGCGAGCCCCTGTCCTTTACCGACGCCACGCCGAACGTCGCGCTTAAATCTGTGATGAGCGAGGATGTGTATAACCTCGGCCGCGGTCAGACGTCGCTGACGATCTCTGGCAATACGGCCGAGCGGGGAGGCGGCATCGGCGCCAACGGCGGTGTCATCATCGGCAAGTCCGAGAACATCGACATTCCCATCAAAAAGGTCTGGGAGAACCCCAGGATTCCCCATCCTAATAAGGTCAAAGTAAATCTCAAGAACGGCGATACCGTCATCGATTCGATCACCCTGAGCGAGTCCAACGACTGGAAGGGCGTCTTCTCCAACCTGCCCGCGGGCGCGCACTACACCGTGTCCGAGGACCCCGTCGAGGGCTACAGCTCGAAGGTCACCGGCGACGCCGAGCGCGGCTTCACCGTGACCAACACCTCCACGGCCAAGGTCTCGGTGCCCGTCGAGAAGAAGTGGGTCGGCCCGGCGGCCGAGAAGGCCACCGTGCGCCTGCTCGCCGACGGGAAGGACACCGGCGAGTCGGCCGAGCTGTCGAAGTCCAATAGCTGGAGGTACTCCTTCGAGGGCCTGCCCAAGTACTCCAAGTCCGGCTCCGTGATCGACTACGCCGTGGCCGAGGTGCCCGTCGAGGGCTACAGCTCGAAGGTCACCGGCGACGCCGAGCGCGGCTTCACCGTGACCAACACCTCCACGGCCAAGGTCTCGGTGCCCGTCGAGAAGAAGTGGGTCGGCCCGGCGGCCGAGAAGGCCACCGTGCGCCTGCTCGCCGACGGGAAGGACACCGGCGAGTCGGCCGAGCTGTCGAAGTCCAATAGCTGGAGGTACTCCTTCGAGGGCCTGCCCAAGTACTCCAAGTCCGGCTCCGTGATCGACTACGCCGTGGCCGAGGTGCCCGTCGAGGGCTACAGCTCGAAGGTCACCGGCGACGCCGAGCGCGGCTTCACCGTGACCAACACCTCCACGGCCAAGGTCTCGGTGCCCGTCGAGAAGAAGTGGGTCGGCCCGGCGGCCGAGAAGGCCACCGTGCGCCTGCTCGCCGACGGGAAGGACACCGGCGAGTCGGCCGAGCTGTCGAAGTCCAACGGCTGGAAGCACACCTTCGGGGGCCTGCCCAAGTACTCCAAGTCCGGCTCCGTGATCGGCTACGCCGTGGCCGAGGACCCCGTCGAGGGCTACAGCTCGAAGGTCACCGGCGACGCCGAGCGCGGCTTCACCGTGACCAACACTGTGAAGACGGGCGAGCTCGACGTCTCCAAGACCGTCGTTGCGCGCGAGGGCCTGGCGGTCGACGCGGACAAGATATTTAAGTTTGTGGTTGAGGCCACCGATGCCATGGGCCGCAAAGTATCCGGCACCTACGGTGACGCGACGTTCGAGGACGGCAAGGCGACCCTCAAGCTCAAAGATGGCCAAACGGCGAGGATCACGGGGCTGCCCGAGGGAACTGCCTACACGGTGACCGAACGTGCCGCCGAGGGCTACACGACCGCGGTGAACGGAGCCGAGGGATCCAGGGCCGATGGCTCCATCTCGGCCGATCAGGTCGCCTCCGCCGCCTTCACCAACACCTTCGACCCCGCCCCCGCCACGGCGTCCGTCCCCGAGCTCACCAAGGTGCTCGCTGGAGGCCGCAAGCCCGGCCTCCAGGAGGGGGAATTCACCTTCGAGCTCTCCCTCACCGATGGCGCGGGCAATGTCCTCGAGGGCTACCCAATCGAGGCGAAGAATGACAAGGACGGCAAGGTTTCCTTTGGCGAGCTCAGCTTCACCAATCTGGGCACCTACCACGCGACCGTGACCGAGAAAGCAAGCGGCGATGTCCTGATTGAGGACGATGCGCATGCCTTCACCTTCGACATCGCAGTGACTCAGACTGGTGCCGGCCTTAAGGCCGAGATCTTCAACGAGCGGGGCAAGAAGACCTTCACCAACACCTTCACGCCGCACGACAACACCAAGACCGTCACCAAGGCGGACGCCTCGGGTGCCAAGGTCAATGTGGATGGCAGGCTGGTGGGCGTGGGCGATACCCTCACCTATACCATCGGCTGGGCCAATAACAGCGTCGACGACAGGGGCGCCGCGCAGGCGGCTGACGTGACGGTGACCGATGTCCTGCCCAAGGGCGTTAACTATGTTGAGGGTTCTGCCGACGGTGCCGCCTACGACGCCGCGACGCGCACCCTTACCTGGTCGCTCGGCGAGCAGGCTGCGGGCGCCACGGGCACGCTCAGCTTTGACGTGAAGGTCTCCGCCGAAGCCGCCGTGGTCGACGACATCTCCAACACCGCCACGGTCAAGGTGGGGGAGAACGAATCCCAGACCAACACGACCCACAACAGCGTGTCCCGCGAGGGCAGCCTCACCGTCAAGAAGACGGTCGTCGGCGGCGACAGCCAGCGAGAGTTCGGCTTTACGGTCGCGCTGACCGACGGGGACGGCGAGCCCGTCTCCGGCACCTTCGGCAAGGGCGAGCACGCCGTGACGTTCGCGGGCGGCAAGGCGAACTTCACGCTTAAGGATGGCGGGGAGAAGATCATCTCCGGCCTACCCGTGGGCGCGCACTATACCGTGACCGAGGATGCCGCCGAGGGCTACGCGACCACGGCCGAGGGGGCCGAAGGCGCCGTGACCGAGGACGGCGCGACTGTCGCGTTCACCAACACGTACGGAACGGCCACCGAGGGCAGGGACGTCTCCACCGCGGGGCTCTTCACCAAGACGCTCGAGGGCCGCGACTGGGCGGAGGGCGACAGCTTCCAGTTCACGCTCGCGGGCGAGGACGGCGCCCCCATGCCCGAGGGCTCTGCCGACGGCTCCAAGACCGTCAGCGTGACGGCCGGCGCCGGCACCAAGGCGGGCGATAGGGTCGCCTTCGACTTCGGCCCCATCCGCTACACGCTCGATGACATCAAGGACGCCGGGTTCGCCGAGATCGGCGGCAAGCGCGTGCGCGCCAAGACCTTCACCTACACGGTGCGCGAGGTCAGGCCCGATGACGGCTCCGCCATCGCTGGTGTGGCCTACGACGGCCACACCGCCACGATGACGGTGACCGTGACCGACGACGGCTCCGGCAACCTCACGGCCACGACGCCCGCAATCGCGCAGGCGAGCGGCGGCGACTTCGTCAACACCTACACGACCGAGCTCGACTACTCGGCCCGCGCGGGAGTGCGCCTGTCCAAGACGCTCTCCGGCCGCGCCATGGAGGCGGGGCAGTTCGCCTTCACCGTGACCGCGGACGCCGAGACGGCCGCCAAGCTCGGCCTCAAGACCGGCAAGGACGCCTACGCCGTGGCCGCGGTCGATGACGGTGCGGCCGGCCTGGTCGACCTCATCGGCGGGACCGCGGAGAGCGACGTGAAGTTCACCGACGCCGACGCGGGCAAGGTCTATCGCTTCACCGTCACCGAGACCAAGCTCGGCGGCGAGGGCTACACCAACGACACCGCGCCGCGCACGGTGACCATCGCGCCCGCCTACGATGCCGCGACGGGCAAGCTTACGGTCACGACCACAGTTGCCAAGGACGGTGTCGAGGTCGCACGCAGCGAGGTCTCCACAGCGGATGGCGCCACGGCGGCGCCCGCGCCCGTGACGGTCGCGTTCGAGAACTCCTACGAGGCCACCGGAAAGCTCGGCGGCGAGGGCAACGTGGCAATTAATGCCACCAAGACGCTGACGGGCCGCGCCGCGAAGGCGGGCGAGTTCTCGTTCTCCGTCCGCAATGCCCAGGGTAATGTGGTCGCGATCGCGACCAACCAGGCCTCCGGCGACGGCGAGGCCGCGGGACTTGCGTTCTCGTCCATCGCCTACACCACCGACGCTCTCGAGCAGATGGTGGCGGACGGCACCGCCACCAGGGCCGCCGACGGCTCCTGGGTCATTCCCTATACCGTTTCCGAGGACGGCACGGGCCGGCTGCCCGCGGGCGTGACGGCGGCCGCATCGAGCTTCGGCATTACGGTCAAGGTGACCGATGACGGCAAGGGCAGGCTGGATGTGGCCGTGGTCTACCCCGAGGGCTCCGACGGCACGCTGTCGTTCGTGAACGGCTATAGCGCCGGCGAGGCGACGGTCGACCTCGCGGGCACCAAGACGCTGGCGCTCGGCCAGGCTGGACTCGGCCTCACGCAGGCCGACATCGAGGGCAAGTACGCCTTTAAGATTGAGCCGCTGGATGGCGCGCCCGCACCGGTCGACGCCTCCGGCAAGACGGTGACCGAGGCGACCAACGACGCCGTCGGCAATGTCGTGCTGGGCCACGTCACGTTCAGGCAGCCGAGCGATCTCGATGACGTCGAGATCGACGGCGACGGCCTGCGCACCAAGACGTTCGCCTACCGGGTGAGCGAGTCCGGCTCGGTCGACGGCGTGGTCAATGACGCGACGGCGACCAGGACCTTCACGGTCAGGGTCGTCGAGGACACCAATGCGGGCACGCTCGCCGCGGAGGTCCTGCCCGCAGAGGGCACGCCCGAGGGCAGGGGTGCGTTCGAGTTCACCAACACCTACGGCGTGAACCCGACGCCGAGCTCCGTCACCGACCAGATCAAGGTGAACAAGAAGCTTAAGGGCCGTGACCTGGCCGAGGGCGAGTTCGAGTTCCAGCTGGTCGAGCTTGCCGCCGACGGCAGCGAGAGCGTCGCGGCGACGGGCAAGAACGCCGCCGACGGCACGGTCGCGCTTAGCCCCGTCACCTACACCGCGCCCGGCACGCACAGCTACGAGCTGCGCGAGGTCGCCGGCACGGCGGGCGGCGTGACGTACGACAAGACGACGTACTGCGTGCGCACGACGGTTGCCGATGCCAAAAACGGCACGCTTACCGTCAAGCACGAGCTCATGGATGCCGAGGGCAATCCCGCGAACGACACCTCGGTGACCTTCACCAACGGCTACCAGGCCGCACCCGTCACCCTCAAGCTGGGCGCCGCCAAGGTGCTCAAGGGCGCCGAGCTCAAGGCGGGCCAGTTTAGCTTTGAGCTCAAGGGCCGGGACGGCAAGGTCATGTCGACCGCCAAGAATGCCGTGGACGGCAGCGTCACGTTCGATGCGCTGACGTTCAAGCAGGCTGGCACCTACACCTTCACGGTGAGCGAGGTCGACGACGGCCAGGCGCACGTGACCTACGACAAGGCGGTGCACAAGATCGTCGTCACGGTGAGCGACGAGGCGGCAGATGGCACCAAGACGGGCTATCTGTCGGCGAAGGTCTCCTACGAGGGCGACGCCAACCTGCCGCCAGTCTTCACCAACAGCTACGCCGAGAATCCCGGGACCCCCGGCACCCCCGAGAACCCCGGCACGCCGGGCGGTGGCTCGGATGGCGGTTCCGATAGCGGTTCCGGCGGCAGCTCCGGCGACGGCTCCAAGGGCGGCATGCCCGACACCGGCGACCGCAGCCTGCCGGTTGAGGCACTCGGCGCCATGGCCGGCATCGGTGCGCTGGCCGTCGCGGGCGGCGCGGTCCTGTACCGCAAGCGCCGCTAACGATATGGACGAGTGGGGCGAATCCATCCGATGGGTTCGCCCCACTTGCCGTGGCGGGCGGGAGCGGGTAAGATATACCGAGCGCCTAGCGCGTTCGATGGGTTCGGATGACGACATGTTCCGAATCTGGTCAGGTCCGGAAGGAAGCAGCCATAAGGAGCCTCTGTCGGGCATCCGAATCCATCGAGCGCACGGGCTTTCTTTTTGCGCGGTTTTACCAAACCGCGCAATGCTCGACGCTGCGCGCCACCCAGAGCGACAATTTGTCATTCAAAAGGCAAGGCATGACCAGAAGGTCTATGCCTTGCCTTTTTCATGCCAACTTGTTCGCCCTGGATGTCGCTCGCTGGCTGCGCCAAGACATCAATGGCTACGTGGTTCAAGAGATGGTGGCATTACCATTTGTTTTTACAAGTAAAGAGGCCCGTTTCCCTGGTTTTGGTCGGGGAAACGGGCCTCTTTGTCTATGGGCTTGTGGATTGGCGGAGACAATAACCGCTGGCAGCTATTTTGAGTTCCTGATGCGGCGTGTGGCCGTGGCGGTTATTCCGAGTCCTGCGGCGGCGATTCCTGCGAGTGCGATTGCGCTCGGCGCTGTGTCGCCCGTGTTCGCGAGCTTGTCGGCGGTCGTATCTGCTTGTTTGGTGGAGCTCGATGGAGCGTATTTGCTGGTCGCGGACGAGCCGGTGGGCTGCGTCGTCTCGGTCGGTTGCGTCGAGTTGGAGGGAGGCGTCGTCTCGGTCGGTTGCGTTATCTCGGGCGAGGTGGCCTTGTCTGCCGCGGCTTTCGCCTCTTCGTATGCCTTGCAGGCGTCGTCATAAACCGTTTGCGCTTTTTTCAAATTGTCGAGGAGCGCATCTCGCCAGGCTATGAACTGGTCGGCATGGGCTTTATACATCTCTGCAGAACGTTCACAGTCATTAACTTGTCTTTCCTGCCTTTTGAGGCGGTCCTGGACCTCGCGGAGCTCCATTTCGCAAAAGTCAACTCGCGCTTTTGCCGTTACGATCTCTTGGCGCAACGACTTTATTTGCTGTTTAATAGTTTCGGCAAGCTCCTCGTCGCCGAGTGCTTCGACTGCCTTAAGCTCCTCAAGTTTCATGTCTAATTTTGCTTGGAGCTTGCTTGCCCGGTTGATGGCCTCGTCGTATTTGGCTTGGGCTGCATCGATGTCCGCTTGCATGGTGGGAAGGGATTCCCTCAATTCGGCGGCTTGCGCCGCCATCTTGTCGCGGAGCTCTTGAAAACGGGCAATGTCATCATTGAATCTCGCAATTTTCTCGGGACTTGCGGCGGCTTTTGCGGCCTCGAGGTTTTTGAGCGCTTCCTGCATGGCTGCATACGCTTTTTCTTTTGCGGCGGCCGCATCTTCCGTCTGCAAGGCAACTGCACCGGTGGGGGAACTGGTTTCTGCCGCGATCGCCGTTACGGGGGGGGGGCGATTCCCGCGACAAGCGCCGCGGAAAGGGCGATGCCCACAGTTGCTCGTCTTGCTCTTCTTGCGAGAATGTCGTTCATCTCGGCACCTCATTTCAAGGGTCGGCGACTAACTTGGTAGCACTAATGTAAGTATATCAGGCGGTTTGCCCGCCATTGATCGGGCGTGCGCGTATATCCCTTGATTAACAGCCATTAAATCTATCCCTTAAGGAACGCGGCTTGCTAGTGTTGTCTGGGCATTGATGGCTGCGTGGTTCAAGAGACGGTGGCATTATCATCTGTTTTTCCAAGTAAAGAGGCCCGTTTTCCTGGGTTGGGGAAACGGGCCTCGCTTTGTTTCTGGGCTTGTGGATTGGCGAAGACAATAACCGCTGGCAGCTATTTTGAGTTCTTGATGCGGCGTGTAGCCGTGGCGGTTATTCCGAGGCCTGCGGCGGCGACTGCTGCGAGTGCGATTGCGCTCGGTGCAGTGTCGCCCGTGTTTGCGAGCTTGCCGGGCTTGCCGCTGCTCGCGTTCGCTTGCTTGGTGGAGCTCGGTGTGGCGCCTTTGCCGGTCGCGGGCGAGCTGGCGGGCGGTGCCGGTTCGGCGGGTTGCGCCGAGTTGGAGGGAGGCGTCGTCTCGGTCGGTTGCGTTATCTCGGGCGAGGTGACCTTGTCTGCCGCGGCTTTCGCCTCTTCGTATGCCTTGCAGGCGTCGTCATAGGCCGCTTGCGCCTTTTCCAAATCGCTAAGGAGCGCAGTTCGCTTGGCTATGTCCTCGTCGATGTGGGCTTTAGCTTCCTTTGCCTCACTTTCGAAATACTGAACCTGTTTTTTCTGGCTTTCGAGCCGGCGTTGGCAGTGGTGAAGATCATCTTCACAAGATTTTTCTCGCCTTTCTGCCGACATGATCTTACTTCGCAACTGCTTAATAGTTTCGTTAGAAGCTCCGTCGTCGATTGCCTTATTTAATTCTGCCTGAAGGCCGCTTGTCCGGTCGTGGGCCTCATCGTATTTGGCTTGGGCTGCATCGACGTTCGCTTGCATGGCGGGAAGGCGTTCCCTCCGTTTGGCGGCTTCCGTCACCACCATGTCGTAGATCTCTTGAAAAGCGGCAATGTCATCATCGATTACCGCAAGTTTCTCAGTACTTGCGGCGTCTTTTGCGGCCTCGAGGTTTTTGAGCGCTTCCTGCATGGCTGCATACGCTCTTTCTTTTGCGGCGGTCGCATCTTCCGTCTGCAAGGCAACTGCACCGGTGGGGGAGCTGGTTTCTGCCGCGATCGCCGTTACGGGGGCGATTCCCGCGACAAGTGCCGCGGAAAGGGCGATGCCCACAGTTGCTCGTCTTGCACTTCTTGCGAGAATGTCGTTCATCTCGGCACCTCATTTCAAGGGTCGGCGGCTCGGCTGGTAGCACTACTGTAAGTATACCAAGCGATTGGCGCGCCGCTGACCGGGCATGCGCACCTCTCCGCTTCTCTGAAAACTGAATCCCGTTAGAAATGACGAGTTGTTTACGCTTCTTTTGGGGTGGCGGTACTATCATGGTTCGAATTGAATGTGGATGATGATAGGGAGCGCCTATACATGATTGAGTTGCTCAGGCGTTTTGGTGGTAAGTTTCGCCGATATATGGTGATCGGCCCTGCGTGCAAGTTGATCGAAGTGATCTTTGACCTGCTGACGCCGCTGGTGATTGCCCAGATGATCGATAAGGGCATTGGCTCGCACGACGTGGACGCCGTCGTCCACTACGGCATGGTACTTGGCGCCATGGCTGTGATCGGCATCTCGTTTACGCTCGTCTGCCAAAAGATGGCGGCGCTGACCTCGCAGGGCATGGGCACCGACATTCGCGGCGCGCTCTACGAGCACATCAACAAACTGAGCTATGCCGAACTCGACCGCTTTGGCACGCCGTCGCTTATCACCCGCATCACCAACGACGTCAACCAGGTGCAGCTTGCCGTGGCGTTGGGCGTGCGCATGCTCATCCGCTGGCCCTTCTTGGCGGTGGGCTCCATGTGCGCGGCCCTTGTCATCGACCTTAAGCTCGGCATGATCTTTTTGATTTGCACGCCCGCCATCGGCCTGGTGTTTTGGTTTGTCATGGCGCGCTGCATTCCGTACTACAAGCAGCTGCAGGCAAAGCTCGACCGCATCGCGCTCATTTGCCGCGAGGGGCTTTCGGGCGCTCGCGTGGTTCGCGCCTTCGTGCGCGAGGACCACGAGCGCGAGCGCTTTGCCCAGGCCGCCGATGACCAGGCCAATACTGCCATCGCGGTGGGTAAGCTCTCGTCGATTCTCAACCCCGTCACGTTTCTTGTGATGAACCTGGGCGTGTGCGCCATCCTGTGGGTGGGCGGCATCCAGGTCAACGTGGGCGAGCTAACGCAGGGTCAGGTCATGGCGTTTGTGAACTACATGACGCAGACCCTGACCTCCATCGTGTATGTCGCCAACCTGGTCGTGGTCTTTACCAAGGCGAGCGCCAGCGCGTCGCGTATCAACGAGGTGCTCAATTGCGAGCCGAGCATCACCGACGGGGGCAACCAGCCGGTCGCGCTGCTCAAGCCGGGCAATGTCGCTCCAGTTCCTGCGCTGAGCTTGAGCCATGCGAGCTTCTCTTTTGGCGCGGGCGCTGCCAACGCCGTCAACGATGTGACCCTGGAGCTCCCGCTGGGCAAGACGCTCGGCATTATTGGCGGTACGGGCAGTGGTAAGTCCACGCTCGTCTCGCTCATCCCGCGCCTGTACGATGCGGGCACCGGCAGCGTGAGCGTGATGGGCGCCGACGTGCGCACCTGGCCGCTCGATCAGCTGCGCCACGTGGTCGCGACCGTTCCGCAGCGAGCGTCGCTGGTGAGCGGCACCATTCGCAGCAACCTAACCTGGCGCGACGAGGCGGCAACCGACGAGGAGCTCTGGGCGGCGCTCGACATGGCGCAGGCGAGCGAGTTCGTGCGCAACAAGCCGCAGGGGCTCGATGCCCCGGTCGAGGCGGGCGGTAAGAACTTCAGCGGTGGCCAACGCCAGCGCTTGACCATCGCGCGCGCTCTGGTGGGCTCGCCGCAAATCCTGATTATGGATGACTCCGCCTCGGCGCTCGACTTTAAGACTGATGCGGCGCTTCGCCGTGCCATTCGCGAGCGCAGCATGCGCGGTGCCGCCGAGGGCGGGCTGCCGCTGACGACCGTCATCGTGAGCCAGCGCGTTTCGACCGTGCGCGACGCCGACATGATCTGCGTGCTCGACCACGGTTCGGTCGCGGGCCTGGGCACGCACGATGAGCTGTACGCGACCTGCCAGCTCTATCGCGAGATTTGCCAGTCGCAGCTGCGCCGCGAAGAGCTCGAGGGCCAGCAAGGGAGCGCGTTGCTCGCGTCCGCCCAGACCGCCCCTGCATCTGTTTGCGCAAAGGAGGGCTGCTAAATGAATCCGTACACTTCTTCCGGGTCGGTCGCCACGATGACGGCCAACGTGTCCGGTAACGATAACCTCAACGACCTGGGAGACGGTCCGCGCCAGCCCGGCGACCCCGAGCGCTATCCCGTGGGCGCGGTGACCCGCCGCCTGCTTGACTATGTTCGCCCACACCGCATTTCGTTTACGGCGTCGTTTGTGAGCGCTGCCATCTCGGTGATCTTGCAGCTCTACACACCTATTCTCATCGGCGAGGGCATCGACCTGATCGTCGCGACGGGCCAGGTGGACTTTGATGCGTTACTGCCGCTCGTTACCAAGCTCGCGATTGTCGTCGTAGGTGCTGCGGCCTTCCAGTGGCTGCAGGGCTATTGCGTCAACCGCCTGTCCTACGAAACGGTGCGCGACATGCGCGTGGAGGCGAGCGATAAGCTCAGCCGCATGCCGCTCAGCTTTATCGACAGCCACGCCCACGGCGACCTTATGAGCCGCGTGGTCAACGACGTCGACCAGGTGGGCGACGGTCTGCTGCAGGGCTTCACGCAGCTTTTCACCGGTGTCATTACCATCGTGGGCACGCTTGCGTTTATGCTTTCCATCAACCTGACCATGACGCTCGTGGTGGTGCTCGTCACGCCGCTTTCCATTTTTGCAGCCGGTGCTATTGCCAAGCTCTCCAACAAAAGCTTTACGGCACAGCAGCGTATTCAAGGGCAGCTCGGTGGTCATATCGAGGAGTACGTAGGCGAGCAAAAGCTTGTCGACGCCTTTGCCTATGGTCCCAACGCCCAGCAGCGCTTCGATGCCCTCAACGCTGAGCTCTACACCGCGGGCGAGCGCGCGCAGTTTATGGGTTCGCTCTCCAACCCCGGCACGCGCTTTATCAATAACATCATCTATGCCGTGGTCGCTGTGATCGGCTGCGTGGGCGTGATCACGGGCGTGCCCGCGGCGCTTACGGTGGGCGGCGTGCAGATTTTCCTGTCCTATGCCAACCAGTACACCAAGCCGTTCAACGAGGTCACCAACGTCATTACGCAGATCCAGACCGCGTACGCCTCGGCGCGCCGCATGTTTGCGTTGCTCGATGCGCGCGAGCAGGAGCCCGATGCGGCGGATGCCGTGGAACTTGCCGCCCCGCAGGGCGAGGTGACCTTTGAACACGTGGACTTTAGCTATGTGCCCGACCGCAAGCTGCTGCAGGATATCTGCATCGAGGCCAAACCCGGTACGCGCTTTGCCCTCGTCGGTCCCACGGGCTGTGGCAAGACGACGCTCATCAATCTGCTGCTGCGCTTTTACGATATCGATGCTGGGCGCATCGCGGTCGATGGTCGCTCCTCGCGTGACTATACGCGCGCGAGCCTGCGCCGCGTCTTTGGCATGGTGCTGCAGGACACCTGGCTGTTCGAGGGCACGGTGGCCGAAAACATTGCCTACGGTTGCCCCGATGCCACGCGCGAGCAGATTGTCGAGGCCGCCAAGCGCGCGCACGCGCACAAGTTTATCGTGCAGCTGCCAGGCGGCTACGATACGGTGATCGGCGAGGACGGCGGCACGTTTAGCCAAGGTCAAAAACAGCTGCTGTGCATCGCGCGCGTCATGCTCACCGATCCGGCGATTCTGCTGCTGGACGAGGCAACGTCGAGCATCGATACGCGTACCGAGCTGCAGGTGCAGGCGGCATTCGACGAGCTCATGGCTGGCCGCACGAGCTTTGTGGTGGCGCACCGCCTGTCGACGATCCGCAATGCCGACTGCATTCTGGTTATGCGCGACGGCCAGATTATCGAGCGCGGCACGCACGACGAGTTGCTAGCGGCAGGCGGCTTCTACGCCGAGCTCTACCGCAGCCAGTTTGCCCAGTAGGGGCTGCCGATTAGCGGCAGATGGTTTACATCTGCGTCGTTAGTACTAAGATATGCTTTTAACAAATTGCATTAATGGCTCGAGTTTCGGGGGAAACGAGGCAACGTGACTATGACATGCTCTATGGTGGTTAACAGCAAGAGCGGTAATACCAGGATGGTTTCGGGGGCGATCAAGCGCGCCCTGCAGGCTGCAGGCGTCGAGTTTATCCATGCCGCCGCGCTGAGCGATGATGCAGATCCGGAGCAGGTCGCGCACGAGGCAGAGGGTGCCTGCGCTGCCGATACGGTGCTTGTCGGTTTTTGGTGCGACAAGGGTGCCAGCACGCCCTCGGTGGCGGCGTTGCTCTCCGCCTTGCACGGCAAGCGCGTGTTCCTGTTTGGCACCTGCGGCTTTGGGGCCGACCAGAGCTATTACCAGCAGATTGTCGACCGCGTAACTTCCAATCTGGCCGAGGATGCCGAGCTTGCGGGCTGGGCGATGTGCCAGGGCAAGATGGGTCCCGCGGTTAAGCAGCGCTACGAGGCCATGCTCGAGCAAGATCCCGAAAACGCCCGATTTAAGATGCTGCTCGACAACTGGGTTGCCGCGAAGGATCACCCCACCAAGGAGGATTTGGACAACATGGCTGCAGCTGCAAAGAAGGCCGTGCTGGGCGAGTAGCTTCGCCGTTCGCGGTCCTTCGTGCAAAACAATACAAATGTGAAAGCCTCGAAGTTCTCGAGGCTTTTTTCTTAACACGGGGTTGCGGAAGCTGAGTCCCGGAATTTGCCTCTGGAATGGGATGTGGTTTCCGGTTGAGGGGTCTGGCGGAAAGCGCGACCCGGAATTTACGGCCGAAGTGGGATGTGGCTTCCCAACGGGGCCACAAGCGGAAACCGCATCCCGTTTCGCAAGCGAATTTTGGGACACGGTTTTCAGAGGGTTATGGGCTGCGAATTAGATGGGGCTGTCATAAAGCTGCAAAAAGAGGGTTAAAAATAAACGGTACTTCCAGCAGTTTATTTTTAATGTGGGGGGGGGGGTACGATATCTTGGTTTTTCAAAATATTTAACCCTCTATGGACGAATTGCATAGGGGGTTAGTCACAGATATTGGATAAAACAGACCAATTTGGGGATAAATGACCACTTACGCCAAAATAAGTAGCATTTAACGACAAAACATTGAAAAATGTGTAGCACATCGCTATGTTTTTATTAGGAAAAGATTCCAAATTGGCTTATTTCGAACTCACTTTTCAAGCGCCTTGCGGTTCCTGTTGAAACTTGCTGACCTTTGGATGGGTCGAATAGGGCCTCAAGGGGGATGAATTATCACTTTGGCTGCGCGTAGACTCAAACGATTTATTGCACTTTTGAGTAGCTTGGCGTTCGCGCTTGTCATAGCCCTTGCCGTTGTTTCTTTTGTGCCTCGCGCATTTGGATACACGCCCTTTGCTGTTCTTTCTGGCTCTATGGAACCCGAGCTTCCCGTTGGCTCCATGGTGTTTGTTCGCCAAGTTGAGCCAGCGGATATTGCCGTGGGCGACAATGCAACCTTTTACCGATCGGACGGTGCCGTGGTGACGCATCAGGTGTACGAGATCGACCCTGTGGCGCAGACGATTAGCACGCAGGGAATCGCAAACAAAAATGCAGATGGAACCATCATGCACGACGCCGAGCAGACGCCTTTTTCACGCGTGATCGGTGTCGTTTCTTTTTGTGTCCCTTACCTGGGCTTCGTTAACGCATATTGCACGACGATGCCCGGTTTGCTTGTTGTGGTGGCCGTTCTGGCGCTGCTGGTCGCGGCGTCGATTGTGCTCGATCGGGTGGTTCCCGACGAGCCTGCGGGCAAGCATGCCCGCGCGCATGCGAGGGAGCGGCGTTCATAGCGGCAGGGAAAAGCGTCGGCGGCGGTAGGGGCCGTTGCCGGGGAAAACGATTCTCGAAAGGAAGAGAACGATGGAAAACAAGAAGAAAAAGCGCTACGGCATCATTGCCGCCCTGTTGCTGCTGGTATTGGCTGCCGGCGTGGGAACGTATGCATGGCTGACGGCGCAGTCGAGCCTGCCCAACAACTTCACTACTGCGGGCATTAACAAGCCCACTACCGATCCCGATCATCCGAGTCAGCCGCTTCCGGATGATAACACTAAGGTCAACGGCAACCTGACCGAGACTAAATGGGTTGCGAACTCCAAGCTCGCCCCTGGCGTGTCTGTTCCTAAGAATCCTAATGTCGGTATTGGCAAGGGATCCGAAAACGCTTATGTGTACGTTTTCGTGAAGAACGAGACGGCGTCTGCTGGGACTCCTAATTCCAGGAAGACTTACTTCACCATTAACTCTGGCTGGAAGGCCGTTGAAGCGACCACCGTTGAGGGAGAGCCGACTCATTATCTCGGTGGCCTTTTCGTTTATGTTGGCGATGGGACCGAGGCAACTCCGCTTATTGCCAGCAAGACCGAGGACAAGTGGACCGGTGAGCTGTTCAGCAATGTGACTACGCCCAAGGAGACCGAGCAAAAGGATTTCGCCAAGGATGCCAAGATGACGGTCAACTGCTTCGTTTACGCTGCAGACAGCACCACTGAGGGCTCGGCTGCGTCTGCTGAGGTTGCTGCCAAGGATTGGGCTAAGAGCCTGTAGTAATCCAACCCCCTCCACTGAGATCCCGGCCCGCTCCCACCCCTATACTCGGGTCGGGATCTCGGTCCCCCTTTTTATCGACGACTGGCGAACGTAATGCTCAATAATCTTTCCGACAATCAGAAACGCACCTTGGCGCTTGCCGCGATGGCGCTGTTGGCCCTGGCGTGCCTGTGCGGCACGCTGGCTTTTACCGTTGATATGGTTCCGGCGAACAACGTTCTATCGTTTGGCAGCGTGAAGGTACGAGTCTGCGAATACACCCTCAACGAGCAGGGCGAGGAGATTCCGTTTGAGCCCAACGAGCACGGGGACTATCCCGACACCAAAGCCGGGGGTTCTGACATCAGCCGCATTGTGCGCGTGGAGAACGTCGGCTCGCAGCCTGAGTACGTTCGCGCGCGCCTGCGCATGAAGTCAGTGGCACCCGACGGCTCGTGCGCGGATGCCTCGGGCAACGTTGCGTTTCATGTGGACGCGGGCGAGGGGTCCCCGTGGATCGATGGCGGCGATGGGTGGTACTACTACCGTGGATTGGCCGGGCGTGGCGGCACGCTCGACCCCGGCGCCATGACGGAAAGCCTCATGGACTCGCTGCGCTTTGTGGACGACTACCACGATGCCGCGCGCGGCGGCTCATTCAGGCTCGATATCGATGTTCAGGCCGTGCAGGCCAAAAACCAGCAGGCAAGCGATACCGTCCTCGACGTGCTTGACGTCGCGGGCTGGCCGGAGGCGAACTAGCCTATGAAGATCAAGAACATGAACCGGGGCGTGCTTAGCAGGCTAGTTGCCGTCGCGGCGATTGCCCTTTGCTGCGTTATGGCGCTGCCAACGGTGGTGCATGCCGAGGACGTGCCCGAGAACACAAACGAATACCACATCAAAAACGAGGCTGACTTTTTGTCGTGTGTGGCGCTGTCGCGCGAGCGCGATACGTCCGGCTGGCACGTTTATCTCGATAACGATATCGTGCTTAATGGTGACGACATGAAGACCATTGTCTCGCACACCGTTAAGCATCTGTCGTTTGGCAACAAGGAGCATCCGTTTAAGGGCGTGTTCGATGGTCAAAACCACACCGTTGAGGGCCTGAACTACGATAAAGACGCTTTTGACCCCGAGCGCGATACGGGATTTTTTGCCGAGACCAACGGTGCCACCATCAAAAACTTCCTGGTCAAGGACGCCAACGTGTGGGCGGACTTCCGCGGTGGCATTATCGTGGGCAAGGCCGTCAATACGCGCTTCGAAAACGTTATGGTCATGGAGAGCACGCTGCACGTGACCTGCGCCAACAATGCTCTCAACCTCATTACCAACGCAGGCTTTGAGGGCGGTCTCATCGCCGGCGAGCTCGACGGCTGCACCCTTTATAACTGCGAGGTCCGTGGTGGCCGTGCCGTTAACAACACGACTTCGGGCGTACAGGCAATTGGCGGCGAGGGTCTGTATATGGCAGCGTTTGCCGGCTACGTTGCAAACTCAACGATTGAGTACTGCCGCGTGACGCCTACGCGCAACAAGGATGGCTCGATTGTTGAGAAGGGCATGACCGACGTCACCAATAAGTACGACGTGGCTATTGGCGCATTGGGCGGCAACAACGTGTATGCCTCGGGTTTTGTGGGCTGCATGGCGGGTAACGCCAAGATTATCGACTGCTTCTCGACGGCGCAGTGCTACAGCTATGCCGCGTCGTACGTGGGCGTCGTTGCCGTGACGCGTGCGTGGACGGGTGGCTTGGCGGGTCGTATTCTAACCGAAAAGGGCAACGAGCTCGTTCGAAGCCATTTTGCGGGTGACTTGAGCTCACGTCAGTACAATCCCATCGCCGTGATCCCCATCATTCAAAACGATGTGAACCTGGGCGGCATTGCCGCGCGTGCCAACAAGGATGATGCCACGGTTACCGAATGCTACTTTAAGCCGAGCGTGAGCCTAAAAGGCAGCAGCCAGGGTACCGCGGCTAAGAAAAAGATCCCTTCGTTTGGCGGCGATGGTACCACCAAGGGCGACAGCTATGGTCCATGGGACGACGAGCGCTACACCACGCGTGAGCTGTGGGAGGAGCACGACTACGATTTTTGTGCCGGCACCATGCGCTCGACCGACAACGACGATGCCCTGGGTGGCCAGCACACCAATGAGTGGGCGATGGATTACAAGCTGAAGATTCCCGTGCATGGCCAGAGCGTTAAGGCGACGATCGATTTTCCCGGTGCGGGCACCGCGACCATCGAGGCAACCAAACTTGGTATTGATCAGGCGACCTCGGACCCGTATGCCTTTGCCGTGAGCGCCGTGCTGGCGGGAACGGCTCAGGGCTTGGCCCAGGGCGATACATCGGTGACGTTTAGGCAGGATACCTCCGCAAAGCCTGAGGGGCTGAGCAAGGCGAACGACGGCTACCGCTTTATGGGCTGGTTCCGCGAGCCCGACGTGCGTGTGAACCGAATTGGACAAGACAACAGCTGGTTTGACGGCAAGACCGATGCCGATGCTGTGGCTGCTGGCAAGCAGGTCCAGAAGAACGAGACGCACGAGAAAACGTCGACCTATACCGCCGATAATGCGAACGGGGCCGACGGTTTTAAGGGCAACGACCTGTTCATCGCTTCGTACGAGGCGCAAGTGCTGTTCTATAACGTCAAGGGCAAAACGCTCGATTGGCAGAGCGGTGCTGCGCACGACAGGTCGGCGGATTGGTACCGCTATGGTGTTAGCCTGACGCCGGCTGCCCCTGCGGACCGCGGCGCTCTGTCTCCCAGCGCCACCTTTATCGGTTGGACGACGCAGCCGAGCGGCGAGGCCGGGATGCATGGCGGTTACGCGGCCATCACCTCGCCTGAGCTTGCCGAGTTAAAAAACGCCGGTGCGTTCTATCCTGCCGGCACCGAGATCACTGTGCTTGGCCCTACCGATTTTTATCCGGTGTACACCGACTATGTGTCGAACATCATGACGGTGTTTGAGGGCAATGAGCAGGATGCAACCGACGATCAGACTCGGCGCGACGGTGTGGGCAAAACTGACGTTAAGGTTGAGACTGCAGAAGATGGCACAAGCGCGTATACCGTACAGGTGCTCGACGTATCCGGTAAAGCTATATCCGAGGAGGGCCAGCTGCCCGACGGCTATCGTTTCCTGGGTTGGTATGAAAACAAGCAGGCTGCCGATGGATCCCCGGTTGATGTTCGCGTGAGCCGCGATCCGAGCTACAAGCTTCCCGGCAATGTGGACCTGACCGTTCCGCATACCTATACCGCACGCTTTGAGTACCGCGTGGATTACTACATCCGGGCATTCACAAATAGCGGTCTAACGGACAGCAAGCTCCTCTGCTCGGTTTGGAATAAGTACAAGTCGCCCTTTGAGGAAAACGTTGGCGCGACATATGTTCGTGAAAACATTGTCCATTGGGGTGCTGGTACGGATGATTCCGCTCACGTGTTACACGATGATAAGAATCCAGCGGATAAGTGCACTACGGTTCTCTCTGATGCGACGCGAATCGTTGCGCCTATTAACGCCTACTCGCATAATGTGCGTAACGACACTGGCGCAAATACTATCAAGGATATGATTGCCGACACTGATTTTCCAGGAGCCGGTAAACTGAGTGATGAGTGGAAAGCGTCAAGTATTAAAGTTCAATTTTCCCCCGCACATGATAGGTACCACTTCAGTTTTTGGACGCTCGAAAGACCCGACGACGGTTCTTGGACGTATATAGAGAATCCTTTTTCGAGTGCTGTTTTAACGACAGAGCAATATTATGTCCGCGCCATGGTGACCACGGACGTCAACTTCTATGACAAGGATGGCAACGTAAAGCAGGCTGCTACTCGACGCTATGAAAGCAACTTGCTTCAGCAGAAAACGGCGGAAGGTAAAGATCCGACGTTCCTGTATTGCTATCCGCATCTCTATAAGGATAGGACGGTTAATACAAGGCCCTACGACGGAAAGGATGGTGACGTCAATCCCAGTCTGACACTCGAAGCCTCTCCGACCGATGCCGACATGGCCGTGCCTGGCTATAAGTTCCTGGGCTGGATTTCGACCGCCGAGGTTCAGAAGGATTCTGACGTCTGGAAGTATATCTACGACGTCGCCGGCGACTCCTATGTGACGAGTGATCCGGATAAGGCAGAGCCGTATCTGGCGACCGACGAGTCCAAGGTCACCCAGTGGCAGGATGCCTATCCCGTCTACGCAAAGTACGACGTCAGCTACACCACCAACCTGCATCGCGCAGGTTTTGAGGGTACGGACAAGGTCAATGTGCCTAGCTACAACATCGCTCCCGTTATCAACGCGGACACCAATCCTGCTACGGCAACGGTGACCCCTGACGTTACGACGCCGGTTTATAAAGCAGGCGGTGAGCTGTATAAGTTGCAGAAGGTTGAGATCGAGCTTCCGAACGGCGAGATCAAGACGCTTCCCTACGATGTGGAGCATGGTACTTGCTCTTATCCGGTGGAACCTGGCGGAGCCTATACATTCGTGGCGTACTATTCGCCGTTGGCGGTTGTGTACCACCTCAATGCCACGGATGTGGACGGCAAAGTTGCTCAGCAAGACGATATGCTCGGCAACCTTAATGGCGGCATCCCGAAGCCTACTTATGACGTCAGCACTATCGATGCGGATACAGGCAAGTTCAACGTCTTCGTGGGCTGGACGGAAGCCGAGCCGGCACCTGGCAAGGGCTATGTCGCTTGGTCAGAGGGCATCCGTATGGTGAGTGCTTCTACCGTGGTCAAGGCCCCCATGGAGCTGTACCCGGTCTACCGTCCCAGCCTGGTTACCGTTCAATCGAACATTGACTCTAAACTTGCGAATCCCGATCTTGTCCGTAGCCTCGGCCGCACTGATTCCGGCGACCAGATTTCTCTTGAGGTCAAGGCCGCCGAGGAGGTTGAGGGCACTGACGGCACCAAGTACGACTTTGTCGGCTGGTCGCGCGATTATGTCAATGACGGGCAGTACACCCTGATGACTGACGATGAGAAGTATCCCCTCGAGGGCAGCGAGCCCTTTGAGAGCGTGACCTACACTGCGGTGTACAAGAAGACGCCGCTTAAAGTGCGCTATCACGACACCGAAGGCAACGTCATCTACACCGCTACGGTAGACCCGAACGATACGAGTGTTCTGCGTGGCCAGGATGGCAATGCCGGCTTTGTTCAGACAGTTAAGGTGCCCAAGATGGACGAGAACGGCAACCCGGTCTATGACGACAAGGGTGAACCCGTCATGGAGCCAAAGGAAGTGGCCTACGATCCCGAAGCCTACTCCGCAATCGTCGCATTCCTGGGCGAGCGAGCGGATAGCAGCTTGAAGGAGTTGTTCTTGGAGTGGCAGTGGGTTAATGGCGACAAAGCTGTGGCGTGGAGCGACTTCAAGGGTAAACCGGTTACAGCCAACATGGATTTGTATCCGGTGACGTATAAGGTCGTCGCTAACGACACATCGGACGATGCGAGCCCTAAGAATGTGACCGGGCAGCTCAAGTGGTTGCTTGATCCCAATGCCGCGAACACGATAGATGACAAGAGCGATAAGGCGCCGTTCAAGGCTTGCTTTGCAAAGCCCTTCATGGGCACGCAACTGACGGTGCACGTTGACCGCGTGGGCTATGGTCTTCCTGGCCAGACTCCTGCGCCTGTCAACGGGAAGTATGTCTCGCTTTACAGTTCGGGTTCAGGCGAGGGCTCGTTTGAGCTGACGAATCGTTTGGACTACAAGCTCACGGGCGACGGCACTCAGAGCGATGGCAATGCGGTGTTCGATTTCGCCGCTACGCATACGCTCAAGATCGTCAAGCAAACCCAGGATAGCTGGGCGAAGGGCAAGACGTTCCGCTTCAAGGTTTCCCGGGCCGGCATGGACGGCAACGCCTTGGAGGAGCGCACGGTTGAGGTAACGGTGTCATCGGATGCGCAGCTGAAGGACGGTTCCGCCTGGTACTCCGGCGCTATCGAGCTTGCGGTCCCGGCGGGTATCTACACCGTCGAGGAGGATTCAGCGTGGGCATGGCGCTACAGCAGCCAGATCGGCGTCCCTGGCAAGCAGCCGGGCGATAAGGCGCAGGCGACTATCTCCGCTGCATCGAGCGCGAACGATGCCACGTTCACCTGCACGAACACGCGTGTGAACGACAAATGGATCGATGGCAGCGATCGTGCCCATAACGTTTGGAGCAACGGCAACGTAGCAAAGAAGGAGGATTAGCATGTCCAAGCGCAAGCGCATCATCGCCTTGCTGGTGGGGGTTATCCTTCTGGCCGGTACGGCAGGCACGCTGGCCTGGCTTTCGGTTACGGGCGTGCTGGTCAACCAGTTCGGCATCGGATCGGTGACGCCATTGGTTCAGGAAACGCTCAACGGCAATGTGAAAAGCGATGTCAAGGCGCAGAACACGGGTACTGCGCCCGCCTATATTCGTGCTGCAGTGGATATCTACTGGCAAGATGCGACGAGCGATGCTCGCCTGTGGGAAGAGCCGCAAGCTGGCTCGAACTACGAGATTGCGTGGAGCGTGGCTGATGCCCCGGGCGCGAACTCGGCTGATAACTGGGTTAAGGCGAGCGACGGGTTCTATTACTGGACGTCGCCCGTCGCTCCCGGCGCGGAAACCGGCGTGCTCATAAATAGAGTTACCGAGCTCAAGGCAACCGAAGGTCGCAATCTTGTCGTGGATATCTCCACTCAGGCGATCCAGGCGACGCCCGATGAGGCCGTGCACGATGCATGGGGCTGCAAGGTCGAGGATGGCGTGCTGGTGCCGCCGCATGGAGGTGCGTAAGTATGGCGTTCTCGATTCGCAAAGGTGTTGCGCGCTCCTTGCGTTGCATGGTCGCGGCCATTTTTTGCATGGTCGCGCTCGCCGTTCCTGCCCGCGCGTTTGCCGATACTCCCGCGATTGTCTATGACGGAAATGCGCGCCAGCTGACGGTCTCGGGGGAGACGGGCGCCTTGGGGGAGCCCGATCTGTTTCCAGCCTTTAAAGATCTAATGCCTGGCGATGTGCGCGAGCAACAGATTGAGGTTCGTGCCACGGGTGTAAAGTCCCAGGTACGCGTGTTTGTGCGGGCCGTTGTCGATCGCGAGACGGCACGCCTGTTGTCGCCCATTACCCTAACGGCGTCGGCGGGCGATGGCTCTGCAGGTTGGCTCCAGACAGGAACACCGGGCAGCGCGTTCGCTTATCCCACGCAAATCGCCACGTTTACGAGCGATGGCAGCACGGTGCTTAATTTGCAGCTAAACGTTCCGACATCGGTGGGCAACGAGGTTGCCGACGCAAACAAGACCATTCGCTGGGAGATTACCGCCGAGGACGATGGCGAGAAGATTCCCGTGCAGTCTGCTGACAGCAAGAAGCCCGGCTTGCTTGGTCTGGCGGCAACGGGCGACAACACGCTCACGTTGCTTTTGGTGTTGCTGACACTTGCAATCATCGCATTTATAGCCGCACTTCTTTTGTCCCGGAGGGATAAGCGCTAGGTTCATCTTCTAAACGCAACGCCCTCCCGGGCGGCGGGCACGAAGTTCCCTGCTCTACAGTCCTGCGCAAGACGAAGGCCACATTAAGTGGCCTTCTTTGCGTGCGGAACTCGCGATGAACCTTATATGCCTCCGCCCGGACAGACGTTTCAGTTATGAACTCGCAGCTAGTCGCTATTTGATCTTGGTCGTACCCGGCGCCAGGTTGGGGTCGGTCTCGTTGGCCTCGGTCTGGAAGTGCTCGGTATACACGTTCTTGCCGTCGCGGAACATCTCGTAGTACTGCATCTTGGCGTAATCCTCGCGCGCCTTGGTGGCGGCTGCGGCAGCGGCGTCGTCACCGGTGACGTTGGAGGAGAGCGCCCAGCGCAGGCTGGCGTCCTCGTAGCCGACGGAGTTGATGGCGGGCAGCGAGTCGCGCAATGTCATATGCGCCTTCTGGTAGTCGGTCAGCGGTGCGCCGATCAGCTGCATCAGCTGGGTGGACAGGTAGTTGGTGGACAGGTCGTCGACCTCACTCGTCTGGTCGCAACCGGCAACGTCGTAGTTGGCCCAGATGATGTAGTCGGTCTGCCACAGACGTTCCTGGTGTGTGGCGTCGTCCTCGCCGGTAAACCACTTGTCATTGAACTTGGACGGGAAGAACGGCTGATGGTCGCCCCAGAACACCACGACCACCTTACGGTCGAGCTTGCTCAGGGCGTTGAGGAAGTAGCGCAGCGCCTGATCGGACTGCTCGATGCACGAGACATACTCGTCGACATCGGAGAGCGTGCCGTCCTCGACGGTCTTGGCGTCCAGGTCGGTCGTGTCGATGTTCAGGTGCATCTGCTTGTCGACCGGCAGCAGGCCCGTGTCGTAGCCCGAGTGGTTCTGCATGGTCACGTCGAAGATGAACTGCGGGTCGGCGTTCTGGTCGAGCAGCTCAAGAATCTTGTCGTAGGTTGCCTGGTCGGTCACCATGCCGCGCAGGGTATCGGCGCCCTGGAAATCGTTGATGGACAGGAACTGGTCAAAGCCAAAGTCCTTATAGACGTTCTCGCGGTTCCAGTTGGTCGCGTGGTTGGGGTGCATGGCCGTGGTGGAATAGCCGAGCGATTTGAACTGCTCTGCCAGGTTCCCGGTCGTTTCCATGTTGTAGATGGTGTAGGGATACACGCCCGAGCCCAGGTTGGCCATGGAGTTGCCGGTCATAAACTCAAACTCGGTATTGGCGGTACCGCCGCCGTAGGCGCTTACATAGAGCTTGCCGCGGCTGAGGCAGTTGGACAGGTTCTTAAAGTACTGCGGGCCCTCGTAGCCGGCGCGCATGTTCTGGTAGATGGACAGGTCCGAGAACGTCTCGTTCATGATGGCGATGACCGTGGGCTTCTCGCTGTCGAACTGCTCCTTTGCGGCGGTGCGCTCGTCGCTCTTGGCGGCGTCGGACTTGTCGTAGGCCTTGGCGTACTTTTTGAGCGTGGCCTTGGCATCGTCGACGGAGTAGTCGGCGGGTTTGGGCGGCTTGATGGACTGCGCCGCACTAATAAAGGCAGGCAGGTAGCCCTCGCGCCAGTAGCTCTCGAGCGGGCGCCAGGTGTAGACGGTGATGCCGAGAGTGTTGTAGTAGTCGATAAGCGTGACGTGCGCGGTCACGCCGCCCAGGCACAGCACGGCCACGAGCAGGTTGGTGAGCAGCATGCGCTTGGCGTTGGCGGCACCCTTCTGACGGTGCGGTGCCACCAGGCCGGCGTACTCGCACAGCAGCATGGCGATGGCGGTAAAGCCCATGGACAGCACGCAGAACAGCGAGATGGAGAAGGTGTAGCCGTTGCCGGCGACCGCGGCGGCGGTGGAGATGGCCGAAAGGTCGCCCGGCTGGATGGGCATGGATTTAAACGTGATGACGAAGAACTCGGCAATGCCCAGGACAAAGAGGGCAAAGGCCAGGACCGCGGGAGCTGCGCCGTGGCGCTGGAATAGGAAGAACAGGCCGGTCATGAGCACGGTGATGATGGCCCACTCGAGCAGGATGCACAGGGGGTAGACCCAGGTAAAGTCGTGGTTGGACGAGACCTCCATGCCCAGCAGCGCAAAGACGCCGGCGAGCAGCAGGCACAAGACGGCGGCGACGAGCGGTTTGCCCACAAAGGCGCCGCGCAGGCGGGCGAGCTTGCCAGTGGGGGCGGGAGCGTCGGCCGAGGCGAACGCAAAGACGCGCGGGGCGATGCGGTCGCGGGCGATGCTGGCCCAAGCGCATCCGGTGAGAATGGCGTTGGTCAGGATGAGCATCACAAAGGCGAGCGGCTCGTTTTGAGCGACGAGGCCAATGGCGCCCCAAATGGTCAAAAAGAGCTGGAACAGGCCGAAGGCGACGCTCCACCCAAGAGCGCTTTTGGCAACGGTGCCCGACTTTGCGCAAATGGCCTTGGCCTCGCGCAAGACAAGGTAGACGGTCGCCGCAAGACCGACGAGCGAGATGGCGGCAGCGAACATGCTGAGACTCCTCACAAACTAAAACCTACGAAAGCGGGGATTTACCCGATTGTTACCAAGATATGCGCAGCAATTGGTGGCTGCGCACACCAACCAGCCATATTAACGCGCGCGTGTGGCGGTGTGGCGCAATGTAGTGGCGACCTGCGCGATAATGGACGGGAATTACACGGAAACGTAAAGGCTTCTTAAAGAAATGGCGAGGGTAGGGCGATGAGCGAGCAGGTTTGCGAGGCGGACATGGGCGGCGACGGAGCTGCGGGCGTGGATACGTACGGCTATCCGGTCGAGACTACGGGCAACGCGGTACTGGACATTTTGGAGCACCGCTCGTCCACGCGCGCTTTTGCGCGCGATGACGACGGCCGTCCCGTGGCGGTGGCCGACGAGCAGCGGGCGGCGATCTTGCATGCGGCGAGTCGCGCGCCGTCGGCGGGCGCCATGATGATGTATTCCATCGTGAGCATTCGCGAGCAGGCTACGCTGGACCGTCTGGCCGACCTGTGCGATCACCAGCCCATGATCGCCAAGGCGCCCTGGGCACTTATATTTGTGGTCGATTATGCCAAGTGGATCGATCTGTTTGAGCACGTGGGCTGCTTTGAACCCGAGTTTGTCGGGCGCACGGGCAAGGCGCCCCGCCGCGCGCCGGGTTTGGGCGACTTTGCCATCGCGGCGCAGGATGCTGTGATCGCCGCTCAAAACGCCGTGGTCGCCGCCGAGGCCTTGGGGCTGGGGAGCTGCTACATCGGTGATATCGTCGAGAATGCCGAGGAAGTTGCCGGGCTACTCGATCTGCCGCCCTATACCATGCCGCTATCGATGCTCATCATCGGCACGCCCCGCAAGGAGCGCCCGGCAATCGCGCATCCCGTGGTGAACCTGGTGCACGAGGAGCACTACCGCCGCGCCGACGCCGAGACGATGGATGCGCAGGTGGCCGAGATGGATGCGATGTTTCGCCCGCACGCCCGCGAGGTGGGCGAGCGCGTCGTCGACATCTACACCCGTAAGCACACGAGCCCCTTTATGGCCGAGATGAGCCGCTCTATGGAGTGGTGGTTCAAAAACTGGCTCGGAAAATGACGAATGTGACAAAGGGGGCGTCCCTTTGTCACATTCCATATCGCCGCGGTGGCCTAAAGGCCGCATAAATGTTTATCTAGCTGGGAAAACGGTGCCATTAAAATATGGGCTGATTACATATAATCCCGTCGAACGTTAAAATTGGGAGGAAACCGGCTTATGGAACAAAAGGCAAAGGAAGTAGCCTCGCACGCTGCGATTCCTGTGAGCATCTCGGCGATGCTCGTCACGCTGGGCGTGGTGTATGGCGATATCGGCACCAGCCCCATGTATGTAACCAAGGCGCTCGTTGCCGGCAACGGCGGCATCGGAAGCGTCACGCAGGAGTTCGTGCTCGGCGCGCTCTCCCTTGTCGTGTGGACGGTCACGCTGCTGACGACCGTCAAGTACGTGCTGATCTCGCTGCGCGCCGACAACCACGGCGAGGGCGGCATCTTTGCCCTGTACAGCCTGGTCAAGCGCTGCGGCAAGTGGCTCATCATCCCCGCCATGCTGGGCGGCGCGGCGCTCCTCGCCGACGGCATCCTGACGCCTGCCGTTACCGTCACCACGGCCATCGAGGGCCTGCGCACCATCCCGGCGGTCCATGCCGTGCTCGGTGACGACCAGGGTCGTGTCGTCGCCATCACGCTTGCCATCATCATCGCGCTCTTCTTGGTGCAGCGCATCGGCACGGCCAAGATCGGTCACGCCTTCGGCCCCATCATGACGCTGTGGTTTTTGTTCCTGGGCGGCACGGGCCTGTTCTTTGTCTGCCAGTATCCCGCGGTGCTGCTGTGCCTCAACCCGTTGCGTGGCATCGCTTTTCTGCTGAGCCCCAACAACCATGCGGGCATCATGATTCTGGGCAGCTGCTTCCTTGCCACCACCGGTGCCGAGGCGCTCTACTCCGACATGGGCCATGTGGGCCGCGGCAACATCTACGCCACCTGGCCGTTCGTTAAGTGCTGCCTGCTGCTGTCCTACATGGGCCAGGGCGCGTGGCTTATCAACAACGCCGGCAACCCGGAGCTCATGGGTATCGCCGACCTCAACCCCTTCTACCAGATGCTCGCCCCGGGTCTGCGCCCCTTTGCCGTCGGCCTTTCCACCGTCGCGGCCATCATCGCCTCGCAGGCGCTCATCACCGGCGCATTCTCGCTGGTGTCCGAGGCCAGCCGCCTGGACCTCATGCCGCATATGCAGGTCTTCTATCCTGCCGAGACCAAGGGCCAGCTCTACATCCCCATGGTCAACAACGTCATGCTCGTGGGCTGCGTCGTCGTGGTGCTGCTGTTCCAGAACTCGGCGCACATGGAGGCCGCGTACGGCCTGGCCATTACCCTGACCATGATGTGCACGACAATGCTGCTCTTCTTCTATCTGCACGTGGAGCGCAATCTCAAGGTCGCGCCGTGGATCTTTGCTGCCTTCTTCCTTTTGCTCGAGGGTTTCTTCTTTGTGAGCTCGCTCACCAAGTTCTTCCACGGCGGCTACTTCACCATCCTTATGGCTGCACTCATCATGGGCATTATGGTGTGCTGGTACAACGGCACGGCGGTCGAGCAGCGCCAGTTTACGCTGCTGCCGCTGCGCAGCTATCTGCCGCAGCTCAAACGCCTGCGCGACGACGATCGCTACGAGCTCATGAGCGACAACATCGTGTACCTGACCAAGGACACCAACACCGACTATATCGACCGCGATATCGTCTACTCGATTTTGGATAAGCACCCCAAGCGCGCTCGTGCCTGGTGGTTCGTGAATGTCGAGACCATGGAGGAGCCGCATACCTTTGCCTACTCGGTCGAGACGTTCGGCACCGACTACGTGTTCCGCGTGCATCTGTATCTGGGCTACAAGATCAACCAGCGCGTCAATGCTTACCTGCGTCAGGTTGTTCAGGATCTGGCTGCCAGCGGCGAGCTGCCGGCGCAGACGCATGACTACTCGGTCTACAAGGACCCGGGCAACATCGGTACGTTTAAGTTCGTCATGATCCGCAAGCTGCTGGCGCCCGAAAGCGACGTGGAGCCCAGCGAGCGTACGGCCATCACGCTCAAGTACATCATCCGCCGCGCCGCCGGCACGCCTGCGCGCTGGTACGGCCTGGAGAACTCCAACGTGAGCTTTGAGTACGTGCCGCTGTTCACCAAGTTTAAGGCCGTGAGCAAGATGCAGCGCCTGGCTCCCGACGAGCGTCCGTAGTCGACGTCTGCTGTTTGTCTAGCGACCGCAGGCTGCAAAGGCTATACACTTGAAACCACCACAAGGAGGCCACCACCGCAAAGGTGCCAGTCCCCTTTGTGGTGGTTTTTGTTTTTGAGAGAGGGGCGGGGCGCTGATGGACGTCCGTGCGGACGGCGATATTGCCGAGAACTTTTGGTGGCGGCGTACAACGCTGACGCGTCGCAGTCCTCTGTATGACGCCTGCGTATCGGCGGGGCTGCTAGCCGCGGCGACGATTGTGGGCGCGCTGCTCGACCATCCGGGGCTCGCGCCGAGCATCATGATCGTCTATGTGTTTGCCGTGCAGCTGTGCGCTTTCTTTACCTGGAGCCGCCTGTACTGCCTGCTGAGCTCGGCTGCCGCCGTGGCGCTCTACAACTTCTTGTTTGTCGACCCGCGCTACGCGCTGTCGTTTATCGACCGCGTCTATCCCGGCATGTTCTTTATCATGTTTGCGGTCTCGCTCGTATCGAGCTCGATCGCGCTGGCCCTGCGCCGCGCCTTGGCGCAGGCCGCCGCCAGCGACCGTCGCACGCAGATGGTGCTCGAAACCAACCGCATGCTGCAGCGGTGTGGCGATCAGCAACAGATTGTGCACGCTATGGCAACGCAGCTGGCGCGTCTTTCGGACTGTCCGGTCGTGTGGTATAGCGCCGATGCCGATAACGATGACCTGCTGCCGCGCACGACGTACACGGCCGTGGGCGATGCCGCGCCGGTACACCAGCTGGCGCCGCAGATGCCGCCGCGGCTCTCGGCGTCCGCCTATGTGGGAACGCCGCTCGATGCCACCTATGGCGCCTCGGCGTTCTACGGCATATACCTGACCGTGCGCTCGGGCGACACCATGGTGCGCGCGGGCGATCCCGCCTCGGTGGTGGGGGTGTTCGCCATTGTCGCCGAGCCCGATGCGCTGACGCCCGAGGAGCGGACGCTTGCCGATGCCATCGTGAGCGAAGGCGAGCTGGCGCTCGATCGCGCCCGCGCCATGGAGGCTCGCGAGGAAGCGGCGGTGCTCGCCAAAAACGAACAGCTGCGTGCCAACTTGCTGCGCTCCATCTCGCACGACCTGCGTACGCCGCTCACCAGTATTTCGGGTAATGCCGACGTGTTGCTCGACCAGGGCTCGACCGGCACGGCCGTGCTCGACGACCAGACACGCCGCGGCATGCTCCTATCCATTCGCTCGGACGCGCAATGGCTCAACGCTACCGTCGAGAATCTGCTCGCCATCACCAAGCTCGAGGGCGGCGGTATGCACCTGTCGACCACGCTCGAGCTTATGGACGATATCGTCGAGGAGGCGTTGCGCCACGTAAACCCGGCCGTGCACGAGCACGACCTCAAGGTGGTGGCGTGCGACGAGCCGGCGCTTGTCAACGTCGACGCGCGCCTGATGGTGCAGCTGGTGGTCAACCTGGTGAACAATGCCATCACCTATACGCCCTCGGATTCGCATATCGTGATCTCGATTGGCGTCGACGACGGATGCGTGGCGTGCTCGGTGGCCGATGACGGCCCGGGCATTGCGCCCGAGGACCGCGAGCGCATCTTTGAGTCGTTCTACACCGCCAACCATGGTCTGGCCGATAGCCAGCGCAGCGTGGGTCTGGGGCTTTCGCTTTGCCGCTCCATTGCGCTGGCACATGGCGGTAGCATAGGGGTTGCCGCGGCGGCCCCGCACGGCTCGGTCTTTACGATTGAGCTTCCCGCCGCCGACGTTTCGTTTGATAAGGAGTAGCGCTGTGCCGAACTCTGCCGTAAAACCGCTCATCTTGGTTGTTGAGGACGACCCCGCCGTCCGCAACCTTATCGTCGCCGCGCTCGAGGCGCACGGCTTGCGCCATATGGCCGTGGAGACCGCCCATGCCGCCATCGCCGCCGCCTCGTCGCAGGCGCCGAGCATTGTGCTGCTCGACCTGGGCCTGCCCGATATGGACGGCGTCAAGGTGGTGGAGTCGGTGCGCGCGTGGTCGGGCATGCCGATTATCGTGGTCTCGGCGCGCAGCGAGGATGCGGACAAGATCCGTGCGCTCGATGCCGGCGCCGACGACTATCTGACCAAGCCGTTTTCGGTCGAGGAGCTGCTCGCGCGCATCCGCACGACGCTCAGACGCCTTTCGTATGCGCAGACGGGCGGCGTTGCCTCTGCGGGATCGTTCGATACCGGCGAGCTGCATATCGATTTTGATGCCGGCATCGCCACGATGGATGGCGAGGAACTACATCTGACGCCGATCGAGTACAAGCTTTTGTGCCTGCTGGCGCACAACGCCGACAAGGTGCTGACGCACCAGTTTATCCTGCACGAGATTTGGGGCACGGCAACCAAGAGCGACCTGGCGAGCCTGCGTGTCTTTATGGGCACGTTGCGTAAGAAGATCGAGTCCGACCCCGCGCATCCGCGTTACATCCAAACCCATGTAGGCATTGGCTACCGCCTAGTCACCCAAGGCTAGATCGCCAACCACCATCCCAATATGAGTTGCGGTGGAATACGGTCTAAATTTGCCTAATTCCAGGCAAAACAGTCCGTATTCCACCGCAACTTTGTTATCTGCCCTTAGGCTTGCTGGCGTAGAATTTCTTCTTTTTGGGCTTGCCGGCGGGGGAGGGTTTGCCGGCAAAGTTGGACTTGCCGTTGCCGGCCTGCGCGTGCGCGGGTACTGCCGCACGGGGCTTGCGGGCCTCGGGGTTGCGCAGCTCCTCGGTTCGCTCGGCAATTTCCTCGGCGCTAAAGCCGACCTCGGCCATGGCGTCCTCGATGGGCAGGCGGCGCACGATATAGCAATGGTGCACCTTCTGGTTGCGTGCGAAGTCCTCGGGGATGGTCTGCGCCGTAATGTCCTCCAGCACCACGCCCGCGCGTGCGAGCTTGCGTGTCTCGGGGCGGAAGCCTCGCAGGTTGCAGCTAAAGATGGCATGGCCGCCCTGTGCGAGCAGGCGCGATACGCCGGCCAACAGCTCAACATGGTCGCGCTGGACATCCCAGGTGCGGCGGCCCATCTTGGACGAGTTCGAGAACGTGGGCGGATCGACAAAAATCAGGTCCCAGCGGTTGCGCGTCTGGCGCTGGTCGCGAATCCAGGCGAGCACGTCGTCGCGCACAAAGTGATGCTGCGGACCCACAAAGCCGTTCTGGCGCATGTTGCGCTCGGCCCAGTCCAGATAGGTGTTGGAGAGGTCGACTGTCACGGTCTCCTCGACGCCGCCATCGGCCGCGTAGCAGGTGGCGGTGCCGGTGTAGGCAAACAGGTTGAGGAAGCGACGCGCCTGCTTGGCGTGCTCGCGCACCAGGTTGCGGGTGACGCGGTGGTCCAAGAAAATGCCCACGTCCAGGTAGTCGTCAAAGTTGACGGCAAAGGTAAGGCCGCCCTCCTCGATGAGCGGCAGACGGCGGCGCGCGATGTTGGCGCGCTCGCCCGATCCGCCCTTGCCGGCGCCCTGCTTGCCGTACTGCGAGCCGCCACGCGAACGCATGCGGGCCTTGGCGTGCACATGCTCGGCGGGAACATCTAGGATACGCGGCGCGATGGCCAGAATGTCGAGCATACGGGCCTGGGCCAGTGCGGGGTCGATGGTCTTGGGCGCGGCGTATTCGGCGATGACGAGCCAGCGGCCCGGCGTCTGCGGGCAACCCTCGTACAGGTCGATAGCGGCGGAGTAGTCGGGCAGGTCGGCATCGTAGACGCGGTAGCAGCTCACGCCCTCGCGCCTGGCCCACTTGCGGCGCAGACGGGCATTCTTGCGCAGGCGGTTGGCGAACTGCTCGGACTCGGGGATGAGCACGGGCAGCGGCTTGCCGTCGCCCAGGTCGAGCATGGCGGCAGGCTCGGGCATGGCGGAAGCGGCGGCTTCATCGTTGACTTCGTTGGCATCCGCAGCCTCGGCCTCGGCATCCGCACTGGTCGCAGCCTCAAACGCTGCGGCGGCGTGGTCGAGCGAAGGCCAGACTTCGACGGTCGCCTCTTCGTTGTTGGGCATGACGGCGATCGAGCGCTCGGGCTCGGTGTGGAGCGCGCGGGCCAGCAATCCGTCGCGGGTGAGCGCGGCGACCGGCGCCGCGGCAAGCTCGGGCGCGCGGCGCAACTCGCCGATGAGCGTCATGGTGTCATGCATGAGCGAAAGCGGTGTCTCGGTCGTATCCGCGACCACGGCGGCGCCGGCGACAGCGCCCGCGTGGTCCAGTACGGTGGCGGACTTGGCGGCGCAAAAATCGACAAAGCGCTTGTAGCCGGCACATTTAACCATGCGCTCAGCGGTCTTGCGGGCGGCGGGGTCAACATCCACGGCCACGATGCGCGCCTGGCGCTCGCGCGCTGCCGCCTCGCGCTCGCGCGCCTCGGCAAGCAGCTGCTCCCACAGGGCGGCATCGTGCAGCTGCCAGCCCTCAAAGCCCCAGCGCTCGCGTGTGGCGCCCGGGGCGCGGTCGGTCAGAATGTTCACGGCCTCCAGCAGCAGACCGCCGCCGGCGCACGAGGCATCGATCAGCGTGGGAAGGGCTTCGTTCTCGTAATCGTCGGCCGTCAGCTCGCGCTCGCATAGTGCGGTCCAGCCGACCTGCGCCAGCACCAGGGCGGCGTAGTCGGGGCGCAACACGTGTGCGCCCTCGCCGGCACGAGTCGCAGCGGGCGGCAGGCGTTTGAACAGCGGGTCGCCCGAAAGGTCCAGGCTTATGCTCGCGCGGCGCTGACGCAGCGAAAGCAGTAGGTGAACATCGGGGTCGGCGGCATCGACGTCGGCGCGACGGCCCGTGGTCTCGGCCAGACGGTCGCACAGCGCGTCCTTGGCGCGCAGGGCCGAGAAGCGCGCGTTGCGCAGCTGCTCGGTCACGCCGCGGGCGGTGATGGCGATGGTGGCGCCGGGGCGGACGATGCTTTCCCAGGCGATGTCGTAAACGCCGTCGTACAACTCATCGGCATCCTGCGCCTCAAAGCGCCCAAGCACTACAAACACGCGGCTGGCCAGGCGCGACCACAGACAGGCGCGGTAGCCTTCTTCGAGCTCGCCCTCAAACGTAGCGCGGCCTTTCAGGCGGCGGACATGCGAAAGCCCGAGGCGTTTAAGCTCATCGGCGAGTGCGGACTCAAAGCCCTCGGGGCAGCTTGCGTAAAATTCCATGGGTGACCTCTCTGGTTGCGTCGCTCCATTATATGATGGATGCTTCGTTTGCCCTTATCCTCGAAAGGAACCCATATGATTGATGCGTGCCCCGAATCCGCTGTGCTCTTTTTTGACGTGGACGGCACGCTAACGTCGTTCGATCCCGACAGCATGACCGATAAGGACTTCTCGGCGGTGCGTCCCTCGCAGGCGGTCATCGAGGCGTTTCATCGCCTGCGCGATGCGGGGCACAAGGCGTTTATCTGCACGGGTCGTCCCTTGTGGCTGATTGCGGACAGCCTGCGCGCGCTCGACCCTGCGGGTGTCGTGGCCATGGCGGGCGCCACGCTCGAGGTCGAGGGGCGTGTGGTGCACGAGGATTGCATTGACGGGGGCATTGTCGAGGAGCTTGCGCGTCGCATTGTTGCGGCAGGGTTCGAGGCCTTTTTCGAGGCCAACGAGGCAACCTTTGCGCTGGAGCCTGCGGGCGTTGAACAATCGTCTTTGATCGGCACCGCTGTGGTGCATAGCGCCGAAGAAATGCGCATCGACGGTCATCTGCGTGTGGGCAAGGTGTGCCTCAACGCGCCCGGCTTGGCTCGCGTGGCCAACGACGACGGCTTTATCGATCGCAACTTTGAGCTGTGCAATACCGGCGGCCAGAATCGCGAGCTGAGCCCCAAGGGTATCGACAAGGGCGTGGGCGTGGCACGTGCGCTGGAGTATCTGGGCCGCACGGGCAACGAGCGCACCTTTGGCTTTGGCGATTCGGGCAACGACCTGGGCATGCTTGCCGCCGTCGAGACGGCTGTCGCCATGGGCAACGCCATGCCCGAGGTCAAGGCGGTCGCCGACTACGTGACCGACGATGTCGCACACGACGGTACCGTCACAGCGATGCAGCATTTTGGGTTGATTTAATAAATGGCCGGGTC
>NZ_QSRV01000021.1:0-40899 GCF_003437235.1 Collinsella sp. TF07-1 | reverse complement strand
CAACGCGTTGCGCTGAGTCCTGAGGCTGTTGCAATGAAAATGAGAATCAAGGTACCTGCGTAAACAATGTGAGTGAAATATGAATCTCAATGGATACGCCCGCAGCCGTGTATACTAAACAGCTGTGTGAAACCAGGGGAGTATTCTGGCTGGACAAAATGCCTGCTTAATAGGGTTGTCAGGTAGTCCGGGCGAAATACAAGGCTGGGGAGCACGTCGTGTAAGTAGTGGTCCTCTAGGGGCGTACGCTCGGTGGTGTACGCATTGTCCCAAGACCACGCGAGAGTTGGGATCATATCTTGATCAGCATGATTCTCGGCCGCAAGATTGGCATGACCCAGGTTTGGGACGAGGACGATAACGTCGTTCCCGTCACGGTCATCCAGGCTGGCCCCTGCGCTGTCTCGCAGGTTAAAACTCAGGCAACCGACGGCTATGACGCCGTCCAGATCGGTTTCGGCGACATCAAGGCCAAGAACGTGAACAAGCCCATGGCTGGTCACTTCGCCAAGGCTGGCGTCGAGCCTGTCCGCTTCCTTCGTGAGGTCCGCGTCGAGAACGGCGAGGAGCACAAGGTCGGCGAGGTCGTCACCGTCGCTGATTTCGCTGATGTCGAGAAGGTCGACGTCATCGGTACCTCCAAGGGTAAGGGCTTCCAGGGTCGCATCAAGCGCTGGGGTCAGCGCCGCGGTCCTATGACGCATGGTTCTCACTTCCAGCGTCACCCCGGTTCTATCGGTCAGTGCGCCTATCCTGCGCGCGTCCTCAAGGGTGTCAAGATGGCCGGTCACATGGGTAACGAGCGCGTTACCGTCAAGAACCTTTCCGTTGTCCGCATCGATGCCGAGCAGAACCTCATCTTGGTCAAGGGCGCTGTCCCGGGTGCCAAGAATGGTCTCGTCGCCATCCGTATGGCCTAAGGGCCCAGCCCATTTAGCCCAGCGTCATACCAAGGAGAACACTTAAATGGCAAAGTTTGAAGTAAAGAACAGCGAGGGCAAGAAGGTCGCCGAGGCCGAGCTCGCCGCTGAGGTGTACGGCATCGAGCCGAACATCCACGTTATGCACCACATCGTCAAGTGCCAGATGGCCTCTTGGCGTCAGGGCACCCAGTCCGCTAAGGGCCGCTCTGAGGTTTCCGGTGGCGGCAAGAAGCCTTGGCGTCAGAAGGGCACCGGCCGTGCCCGCCAGGGTTCCATCCGTGCTGCCCAGTGGCGTCACGGTGGCGTTGTCTTCGCCCCCAAGCCCCGTTCCTACGCTAAGCGTATGAACAACAAGGAGGTCAAGCTGGCTATGCGCTCCGCGCTGTCCGCCAAGCTGGCCGATGGCGAGCTCGTGCTCGTCGACGACTACGGCTTCGAGAAGCCTTCCACCAAGGCTGCCGTTGCCATGCTCAAGGCTCTTGGCCTTGAGGGCAAGCGTCTGACCATCATCGTTCGCGATGAGGACGTCAACGCCTACCTGTCGTTCCGCAACATTCCCAAGACGTTCATCATCACTGCCGACGAGGCCAACACCTACGATCTCGTCAACAACAACGCTGTGCTGATGCCCGCCGACATCGCCGCTCACTTCGGGGAGGTGCTTGCATAAATGACCGCCCACGAGATCATCATCCGTCCGATCGTGTCCGAGCGCTCCTTCTCCGGCATGGAGCTGAACAAGTACACGTTCGAGGTCGCCAAGGATGCTAACAAGTATCAGATCAAGGACGCTGTCGAGGAGATCTTCGGCGTCAAGGTCGTTCGCGTGAACACCCTGACGGTCAAGCCCAAGACCAAGCGCGTGCGCTATGTCGCCGGCAAGACCCGTTCTTGGAAGAAGGCCATCGTCACGCTGGCCGAGGGCGACACCATCGAGGTCTTTGGCAACCAGGCCTAAGACTCGCTGCTGTTGAGTGAGCTCATGCCTCCCAAATAGGGGAGGCGGGAGCTCAAGGTTTTGGGCGTATAAAATGGACACGCCCGGAACCGTGTATACGTCCGGTGTCATCGCACCCGAGGCAGAACCTCGAATCCCTGTCTGCGATGGCTAACGGATTCCTATTGAAAGGGATTGTAATGGCTGTAAAGCACCTTAAGCCGACCTCCGCTGGTAGGCGTTGGCAGACGATCTCCGACTTCTCCGAGATCACCTGCACCAAGCCCGAGAAGTCTCTTCTCGAGCCCCTGCCCAAGAAGGCCGGTCGTAACAACAACGGCCGCATCACCACCCGCCACCAGGGCGGCGGCGTGAAGCGTCGTTACCGCGTGATCGACTTCAAGCGCAACAAGGACGGCGTGCCCGCCAAGGTTGCCACGATCGAGTACGATCCGAACCGTTCCGCTCGCATCGCTCTGCTGCACTACGCTGACGGTGAGAAGCGCTACATCCTGGCCCCCAAGGGCCTCGAGGTCGGTCAGACCATCATGTCCGGTTCTGAAGCCGACATCAAGCCGGGCAACGCTCTGCCCCTCGCCGATATCCCCGTCGGTACGCTCATCCACGCCGTCGAGTTCCAGCCGGGCAAGGGCGCCGCTATCGCTCGTTCCGCCGGTAACTCCTGCCAGCTGATGGGTAAGGAGGGCAAGTACGCTATCGTCCGTATGCCTTCCTCCGAGATGCGCCGCATCCTCGTTACCTGCCGCGCCACCGTCGGTGAGGTCGGCAACGCCGATCACGCCAACATCGTCATCGGCAAGGCCGGTCGTAAGCGTCACATGAACGTGCGCCCGACCGTCCGCGGTACCGTCATGAACCCTGTCGACCACCCGCACGGCGGTGGCGAGGGCAAGAACCACACCTCTGGTCGTCCCTCCGTTACCCCCTGGGGTAAGCCGACGAAGGGCCTTCGTACGCGCAAGAAGAAGAAGGTCTCGAACCAGCACATTATTCGTCGCCGTAAGAAGTAATTTCGGATACCGAGTTTTAGGAGAAAGCACTTATGAGCAGAAGTCTCAAAAAGGGCCCGTTCGTGGAGACTCGCCTTCTCTCGCGTATCACCGCGATGAACGAGGCTGGCAAGAAGGACGTCGTGAAGACCTGGTCCCGCGCGTCCACCATCTTCCCCGAGATGGTTGGTCACACCATCGCCGTCCACGACGGCCGCAAGCATGTGCCCGTGTATGTTACCGAGTCCATGGTTGGTCACAAGCTCGGCGAGTTCGCGCCGACTCGTACGTTCCGTGGCCACAAGGCCAAATAGGGGGTTAACCGTAAATGGCAACTAAGTCTATTGAAACTGAGGCCACCGAGGTTCGCGCCGTCGCTAAGTACGTGCGTGTTTCCCCCAGCAAGGCCCGCCTGGTGGTCGATCTGATCCGCCGCAAGCCTGTCGCTCAGGCCTTCGACATCCTCCACTTCTGCGACCGCGCCGTCGCCGTGGATGTCGAGAAGGTTCTCCGTTCCGCCGTTGCGAACGCCGAGAACAACAACGGTCTGCGTGCCGACAACCTGGTTGTCGCCGCTGCCTATGTTGACGAGGGTCCGACGCTTAAGCGCATCCGTCCCCGCGCCAAGGGTTCCGCTTCTCGCATTCTGAAGCGTACTTCCCACATCACCGTCGTCGTTGCTCCTCGAAAGGAGGCGTAAAGCTGTATGGGTCAGAAAGTCTACCCCACCGGCTTCCGTCTTGGCATCACCGAGAACTGGCGCTCCCGCTGGTTCGCAGAGAAGGATTACGCTAAGACCCTCGGTAACGATCTCGAGATCCGCAAGTACCTCGAGAAGCGTCTTTCCCGCGCAGCTGTCTCCCGCGTCGAGATCGAGCGCGCTGGCGACAAGGTGAAGGTCATCATCCTCACCGCTCGCCCCGGCGTTGTCATCGGTAAGAAGGGTGCCGAGATCGATACCCTCCGCATCGAGCTCGAGAAGGTCGCTGGCGTCTCCAAGGGCCAGCTCTCCGTCGACGTTGTCGAGATCAAGCGCCCCGAGCTCGACGCCAACCTCGTTGCTCAGTCTATCGCCGAGCAGCTCGAGGGCCGCGTTGCCTTCCGTCGCGCTATGCGCAAGGCTGTCCAGTCTGCCCGCAAGGCCGGCGCTAAGGGCATCCGTATCCAGTGCTCCGGTCGTCTCGGCGGTGCCGAGATGGGCCGTCGTGAGTGGTACCGCGAGGGTCGCGTGCCTCTGCACACCCTCCGTGCCAAGATCGACTACGGCACGGCTGTCGCCAGCACCACCATGGGCGCTTGCGGCGTGAAGGTCTGGATCTACCTGGGCGAGAAGCTCCCGGGCCAGCCTGTTCCCAACCCTGCACTCGAGGGCTCTTCCCGTCCTCGTCGTCGTAACTCCGAGAGGAGGGGTCAGTAGTGCTTGCCCCTAAGCGTATTCTTCACCGCAAGGTGCAGCGTGGCTCCATGAAGGGCCAGGCCAAGGGTAATACCGAGCTGCATTTCGGCGAGTTTGGTATCCAGGCTCTCGAGGCCCATTGGATCACCAACCGTCAGATCGAGGCCGCTCGTATTGCCATGACCCGCTACATGAAGCGTGGCGGTCGTGTCTACATCACGATCTTCCCCGATAAGCCCATCACCAAGAAGCCTGCCGAGACTCGCATGGGTTCTGGTAAGGGTAACCCCGAGGAGTGGGTGGCCGTCGTCAAGCCCGGCCGCATCATGTTCGAGGTCAAGGGCGTGCCCGAGGAGGTCGCTCGCGAGGCTCTGCGTCTTGCACAGCACAAGCTTCCCATCAAGACCAAGATTGTTGCTGCCAAGAACGCTGAGCAGCGCATCGAGAAGGAGATGGCTGAGGAGGCCGCTCTCGAGGCCAAGTGGGCTGCTGAGGACGCCGCCGCCGCCAAGGAGGAGAACTAATGAAGCCCGCAGAGATTCGTGAGCTCTCGGACGCTCAGCTCGTTGAGAAGCTGAAGGAAATGCGCGCCGAGCTCTTTAACCTTCGTTTCCAGATGGCCACCAGCCAGCTGGACAACACCGCTCGCGTCAACACCGTGAAGAAGGACATCGCTCGCGTCCTCACGGAGCAGCGCGCCCGCGAGATCGCAGCGGAGAAGTCCGCTGTCGCCGAGTAGGACCTAAGGAGAGAACATGACTGATTCGCGTAACTCGCGTAAGGTCCGTACGGGTGTCGTTACCTCCGTCTCCGGTGCCAAGACCATTGTTGTCACCATCACCGAGCGCAAGCGTCACCCCAAGTACGGCAAGATGATGACCAGCTCCAAGAAGCTGCACGCTCACGACGAGGAGTGCACGGCTGGCGTGGGCGACACCGTCCGCGTTATGGAGACCCGTCCTATGTCCAAGATGAAGCGTTGGCGCCTCATCGAGGTCGTCGAGCGCGCTAAATAAGCAGTCGCTCTTACGACTTGTACGTTTCCGAAGATGTGCGTATGCCTGGCTTGCATACCACGGGCCGTATAAAGGCTGCGCACCTCTCTTCGGTTCTTAGTTCGGAGGAACATCTACCATGATTCAGATGCAAACCATGCTGAACGTCGCCGACAACTCCGGCGCTCGCAAGATTCGCTGCATCAAGGTGCTTGGCGGTTCCAAGCGTCGTTATGCAGGCATCGGCGATGTGTTCATCGGTGCTGTCCAGGAGGCTACCCCTGGCGCCAACGTCAAGAAGAAGGACGTTGTCCGTTGCGTCGTCGTTCGCACCGTTAAGGAGATCCGCCGCAAGGATGGCTCCTACATTCGCTTTGATGAGAACGCCTGCGTTGTCATCAACAACGATGGTTCGCCCGTCGGCACCCGTATCTTCGGGCCCGTCGCTCGCGAGCTTCGTGACAAGAAGTACATGAAGATCGTCTCGCTCGCTCCCGAGACCCTGTAGTTAGGGGAGATATATGTATATCAAGAAGGGCGATAAGGTCCAGGTTCTCTCTGGTAAGGATCGCGGCAAGCAGGGCGTTGTCCTGCGTGCTCTCCCCGCCGAGAACAAGGTCGTTGTCGAGGGCGTTTCGGTCGTCAAGAAGGCCGTCAAGCCCAACGCTGCCAACCAGCAGGGCGGCATCGTTTCGCAGGAGGCTCCCATCGACGCCTCCAACGTCAATCTCGTCTGCCCCGAGTGCGGTAAGGTTACCCGCGTCGGTCACGAGAAGGACGGCAAGAACAAGCTGCGCGTCTGCAAGAAGTGCGGCCACAAGTTCTAAGCTGCCCGCAACATCAAGTTGCTAGCAAAGGCCCGGATGCCACGGCACCCGGGCCTTTTTCTATCCCCACTCGATGGCTTCGGTTCTGCCGTCCTGTCATTCCGGTTGCATCCAGTTTTCGGTGCCGTCTCGAATCGAGTGCCGCCAGGTGACACCCTGTCGCGTTTCGTCGGCTTCGGGGACAAAAGTCGGGACAACTCCAAAAACTATTTTCGAACTCAGGGCTTTGAGTTTTTGTTTTTGTCCCAAAGGGCGCGACGGGATGCCTTTGGAGGCTCGATAGCGCCGAAAACGCCCGTTTTGAAACTTAAATGCCTTTTCGCGTGCAAGCCGCCAGCTGCAATAGGAAGTGAATCAACGCAGGTGGCTTTCAAGCAGTTTGCAAAACTGCAGGTCGCAGGTCTTCATTGCCAGTAGGAGAAATGAGTAGTCTCAGGTGGCTTGCCCATGAGTTGACGAACGGGATTTGAGATTACGCTGACGTCCGGAAACGCTTCGAGCACGGCGTTACGTTTTTGGGGTTTGGGCGTAGCCCCTGCACCCGCGAGCGCGGGCCTTAAGCCCGCCGAGAGGGTGACGCGTCGAAAACGAAGGGGAAAGAGAGAAGGGGCCGTCCCTATCATTCAGGTTGCGACCGAAGAAGACAAGGAGACCCCCTGAGCCTGAATGATGCCCCACAGACCGCGTCCGACCGAGCTCAAGCCGAGCTTTTCCTGACGTCCGCCTTCGCGAAGATGATGGCTGGATTGGCTATGGATTGGCAACACTTATTTGGACGATTCCGGGAGGGACGGCCCCGCCTCCCTGAACTCGACCGGCGACATGTAGCCCAGCGTCGAGTGGATCCTGAAGTTGTTGTACCAGTGCACGTAATCCAAGAGCTTGGCTCGGAGCTCGCGCGTCCCTCCTCGATCCTTCGGAGTGGCCGACGATTTCCCCGTTGCAGAGGTCGACGAGCAGGCAGACGTAGTTCCACGACGCCCCGACGCGCACGCAGGCCAAGTCGCTGCATATATGGGTGTACGGCGCCCTGCCGCCGAAGCCGCGCGCGACGACGTTCGACACGTCGGCCTCGTTGATCGCCCCGGGGTGCACCTTGAACCTTTTCCTGCCGTATGCGCCGGCCAGGCCGTTCTCCCTCATGATGCGGCAGACGCGGCGCCGGCTGACGGTAACGCCCGACCTCCCGGGCGACGCCTTGATCTTGCGCGATCCGCTCCGGCCCTTGCTGGCGGCGTGCGCCGCCGCGGCCGCCGTCGCCCCCGACATTAAGGTCCTCAAGGGCCGCGTCGTCTCCGGCGACCAGTTTGTCTCGCCCGCGGAACAGAAGGAGCGAATCCTCGCGATCTTCGGCGACCTGTGCTGCGAGATGGAGGGCTGCACCATCGCGCAGGCCGCCTATCTCAACGGCGTGCCCCTCGTCGTCGTGCGCGCCATCAGCGACAAGCCCTGCGCCGAGGGCCGGGTCGTCGACTACAACACCTTCGAGAAGAAGGCCGCCTGCGACTGCGCCCGCATCGCCGCGCGCATGGTTAAGCTTTAGGCCCTGCGCGCCGGGGCCCTTCTTTATGTTGGGACCCCGGCGCGCCGGGGCCCTTTCCAAAGCGAAGTGTCGAGCCGAAGTGTTGAGCGTCGGCCCTGAATGTTCAATGGCCGTTGTTTTCTGCCCCTCAAGTGGTGGACTTTTCCTCGGAGCTGTTGATTCCCCCACGCGCCCCCTTCCGTTCTCTGTTCTCCCCTTATACTCCTTGTACGAGGAGGTAAGAAGTCATGGACAAGACCACACAGGACAGCTTGGCAAAGAAACCCGTCGACATGAGGGACAGGATTCTCGAGCATCTCGAGGCCCTCACCTCTGCCGTCTCGCTCGACGACCTTGCCCGTCTGTCCACCTCCGACATCGCCGAGACACTCATCATCTCCAGGAGCCTGGCGAGCCAGTACCTCAACGACCTTGTTCGCGCCGGTCTTGTGGTTAAGGTGGCGGGCAGGCCTGTCCGTTATTTTCATCGCCGCGCGTTCCAGAAGCGTTTTCAGGTAAAGCTCTCTGCAAGCGAGTACGCCTCGCTCGCCGACCTCATCCAGGCGACGGGAATCGCCGATCACCGCGACTTCGCGCGTGCCGTGGGCTTCGACATGAGCCTCAGCTCCGTTGTCGAGCAGTGCAAGGCTGCGGTTCAGTACCCTCCGTTTGGCCTGCCCATCCTCTTGAGCGGCGGCGTGGGTGTCGGTAAGTCTTTCCTTTCTCGCCTTGTGTACGAGTACGGCAAGAACCAGGGCTTGCTGTCCCGCGACTCCTCCTATGTGCGCATCGACTGCGCCGGGGTCCCGGACGCCGCCTCGTTCAACGGGCTTCTTGACGAGTCGATCGCGAATGCGCGCGGGGGTGTGGTCTTTGTCAACGGCATCGAGGCACTCTCTCCCTCTGCGATGGAGCACTGCCTTGCGACGGCCCTCGGGCTCGATGCCTCCCAGGATGCGCCGCGCGCTCGCCTCGTTCTTTCGACGACGCTATCCGCCGATGACCTGAAGGTTTCCTCGGCCTACAGCAAAATGCCCATCTGTGCCCGCGTCCCCTCACTCAAGGAGCGGACCCCCGAGGAGCGCGAGGATCTCATCTTGAGCTTCCTGCGCAGCGAGGGGTGCCGAATCGGTTCTGATGTGAAGATCAGCCGCGGCGCATACCGTTGCCTCGTGAACGCGGACTTTTCCGATAACATCGCCGGCTTGCGCGCCTGCGTGACGAACTGCTGCGCCAAAGCGTTCCTCAATCGCGAGGGCGACTACGTCGTCGTTCGCCCGTATCTTCTTCCCAGCGGGCTCCTCTCCTCCGCGCAGATCGATCAACAGCCCGACGATGGCGTTCTGATCGACGCGTCTCTGGATGCCGCCGAGAGCACAGGGCCGGTCGAGCAGGCGCTCGATGCCCTGTGCTCCCTCGATGAGCGATTCTGCGCCGGGGAGCTCTCTGTCTCCGAGCTTGTCTCGCAAGCTGTCTCCGCTGTGCGCGGCGTTGAGGATCACTTGATCTTCGACCACGGCGTCGCCTCCTCGAGGTCGCGCGCCTTCGAGCGCGTCGTGGGCGCGGTCCTTGCCGACGCAGGCTCTTCTTATGGCATCGAGCTTTCGAGGAAGGTCGCTTTTCTACTGGCCCAGGAGATTTGCCTGCAGTTGTGGCCGGGTATCGGCCTGGCTAAGCGAAAGTCTGCCTGTGCGGAGCAAATCTCCCATCTCCTCGGTGCCGTGACCTCCGAATTGCCGTTTGCCTCGAGTGTCTCCGATCAGGTCGCCGCAGACGTGGAAGGGGCGCTGGGAATCTCGCTCGATCACTTCACGAAGACGCTTCTGACGCTGTGCGTCGCATCGGAGTCTCGCGATGCGAAGGCCCTTCGGACGCTCTGCGTCATCCTGTCCCACGGCTACTCAACGGCGACGAGCATCGCCGACGCGGCGAACCGTATGCTCGGCATGCATGTGTACGAGGCTGTCGACATGCCCTACGACCAGCAGCTGAAGGACATCGTCGGTCCGCTCCAGCGCCTCGTCGACCGCCATTCCTACTGCACCGGGGTCGTGTTCCTCGTCGACATGGGCTCCTTGGAGGAGGCCTATAAGGCCCTCGAGAACGTTACCGACTCCACTATCGGCGTGGTGAACAACGTCTCTACCGGTCTTGCGCTCGAGATCGGGGTCGGGCTGCTCGGCGGCAAGTCCATCGCCGAGGTTCTTGGCGATGCGACCGCCGCGTGCGTGACGCACTGCAAGGTGATCGAGCGCGTCAACCGTGAGGACGCCATCGTCTTCTGCTCCGAGTCCGGGGTCGACGCCGCGGAGAGGATACGCCAGCTCGTCTCGCAGAGCCTCCCGCGCACCATAGGCGCGCGCCTGCTCACGAGGCCCTTCAAGCAGCTCGTCGCGAACGGGTCGAACGACGCCGTTTTCTCCGAGCACCGCGTCTGCGCCGTCATCGGCACGGGAGACCCCGGGGTCGCCTCCGTCCCCTTCGTCGCCCTCGAGGACATCATGTCGACGGCGTCCGCCTCTAAGGTTGATGTCGTGTTCGGCAGGTGGCTTGACGCTTCCGAGCTCTCTTCTTTCCACGAGAAGCTGCTCTCGAACATGACGCTGCAGAACGTCATCCGCTCCATCACCATCCTCGACCCGGAGCGGCTATTCCATGAGATCGAGAGCGCCGTGCACGAGCTTCAGCGCAGGACAGGCGAGAAGATCGGCAGCAACGCCATCATTGGGCTCTACGTTCACCTCTGCTGTCTCGTCGAGCGCCTTGTTACCAGAAACCCCATTGAGACCTACGTTGGCCAGGACCGCTTCGAGGAGGAACGCGCCGATTTCATCGAGTCCTTCAGGCAGAGCTTCTCGAGCATCTCGACGCGCTATCGCGTAGAGGTTCCCGTAAGCGAGATCGCATATGTCTTCGACTACATAAGCGTGAGCGCCGCCCCGGCGCGAGAAGAGCGCCTCGGCTCCTCGGACCTCCTGCTCGACGAGTGACCTTCCCCGCGCCGCCGCAAGCTGACCGCGCGTCCTCAATAATCCGATAACCCCTTGCCCGGCGCGAATCCGGATAGCGCCGAGGCAGTACCGAACGTAAAACTTCATTTGATAGGAGCAAACATGAGTGTTGTTATGGCACGAATCGACAATCGCCTGCTTCACGGCATCATCGTGACGCAGTGGGCCCCGGTGTCGGGCGCGACCCGAGTCATGGTCATCGACGACAAGGTCGCCGGCGACGAGGTCCTGAAGTCCACCATGAGGATGGCGCGCCCCGCGGGCATGGCCGTTTCGATCATCTCCGAGCAGACCGCGCTCAAGAACTTCGCCGCGGGCAAGTACGACCGCGAGAAGGTCTTCGTCATCGCCAAGGAGCCCGAGACGATGCTTCGCCTGGTCGAGTCGGGCGTCGAGCTCCCGTCGCTGGTCGTCGGCGGCTCGCTCGTCAAGGAGGACGGCATCCAGCTCACCCAGCGCGCCTACGCCTCCGCCGAGAACGTCCAGAGCTACAAGGCGCTCATCGCCCGTGGCGTCAAGGTGACGGCCCAGTTCGTGCCCGCCGACAAGCCCGTCTCCGTCGCAGACCTCATCTAAGGGGGAAATATGGTCAACTTCACTATCCTGCAGGTCGTCCTTTTGACCCTGCTGGCCTTCATCAAGCACGTGGACTACTACGGCATCCCGATGATCTTCGTCAATTACGCCGTTTTCTGGGGCCTCATCACCGGAGTCGTCATGGGCGACTGGAAGACCGGCCTTGTCATCGGCGGCACCATTCAGCTCATGCAGCTCGGCGTCGCGGGCTTCGGCGGCTCCTCCATTCCCGACTACGGCACGATGGCCATCATCGCCACCGCCTACGGCGTGACCCTGGGCTCCGACACGGGCCTCGCCATCGGCCTGCCGGTCGGCATGCTCGGCATCCAGCTCGACGTCGTCGCCAAGATCCTCAACGGCTTTGTCGTCGAGAAGTCCCAGAAGTTCTGCAACGAGGGTAAGTTCAATCAGATGAACGCCATCCTGTGGGTCTGCCCCGCGCTCTTCGGCCTGTGCGCCGCCCTGCCCGTCTTTGTCTCCGTGACGCTCGGCCAGCCCGCCGTCAACTGGCTCCTCGAGGTCATGCCCCAGTGGTTCCTCTCCGGCCTCACCCTCGCCGGCAAGATGCTCCCGGCCGTCGGTATCGCCATGCTGCTCCGCTACATGCCAACCGCCAAGTACTTCCAGTACCTGCTCGCCGGCTTCTTCCTCTCGGCCTTCCTGAACGTGCCCATCATCGGCGCCGCCATCGTCGGCGTTGCCCTCGCGATTGCGTTCTACCAGCGTGCCGAGAGGGACACCGAGCTCGCCGCCCACGCTTCCGCAGACGCCTTCATCGGAGAGGATGAGTAACCATGGAAAACGAGAACATCACCGCCGTCGCCGAGGGCAAGCCCTCCGGCTACAAGGTCACCAAGAAGGACCTGCGCAACGCGAACTGGCGCTGGCTCATGAGCGTGTGCACCTTCAACTACCAGACCCAGCAGGGCGCCTCAGTCGCCTACGCCCTCTCGCCGGTCCTGAGGAAGATCTACACGAACGACGAGGACTATAAGCAAGCGCTCAACAACAACTTCCGCTACTACAACACCCAGCCTTGGCTCGCCGCCATCATCCTTGGCGCCTGCGTGGCCATGGAGGAGCGCGACGGCCTAGCGGCGGCGGACGCCGTCCAAGACCTGAAGATCGGCACCATGGGACCGCTCGCCGGCGTCGGCGACTCCCTGCTCATGACCATGATCCCGACCATCATGGGCTCCATCGCCGCCTACATGGCCATCGAGGGCAACCCCGTGGGAGCCGGCATCTGGTTCGCGCTCATCCTGGCCATCTTCTGGGTCCGCATGCACGCCCTCGAGTTCGGCTACAAGCAGGGCGTGAAGCTCGTCACCGACTTCAGCGAGAAGCTTCCCAACCTCACTGCCGCCGCCTCCGTGCTCGGCCTCACCGTGGTCGGCTGCCTCATCGCCTCGGTCATCGGCGTCACCTGCCCGATTAGCTTCAGCTTCGGCGACGTCGCGATGGAGATTCAGCCGCTGCTCGACAAGATCCTGCCTGCCATGATCCCCGCCGCCATCACGGGAAGCGCGTATTACCTTCTTACCAAGAAGAACGCGAGCATGACGGCCCTCATCCTCGTGGTGATCGTCCTCGCGATGGTCGCCTCCGCCGCCGGCATCCTCGCCTAGCTTCGACCCAAGAGATTGGTGAATCAATGAGAAAGATAGTTGTGGCGAGCCATTCCCTTCTCGCCCAGGGCTTCAAGGACACCCTCGAGTTCCTTACGGGTAAGGGCGACGCCGTCAACGCCGTGTGCGCCTACGTGAACGACAACGGCGAGGGGCTCGACGCGGCGGTCGAGGCGGCTCTTTCGGGCACTGACGAGGTCGTCGTCCTCACCGACGCGTACGGCGGCAGCGTGAACCAGCGCTTTTCCCGCTTCGCCTCCGACCGGATCCACGTGATCGCGGGTGTCAACCTCCCGCTCGCCATGACGGTCGCGCTCGCGCGCCCCGACGAGAAACTCGACTTCGACGCCCTCGTCAACGAGGCGCGCCAGCAGATCATCTACGTGAACGGTGCCAGTTCCGCCGAGCGCGACGACGACGAATAGAGGAGGTCGACGATGAGAGAGTTCCTTAAGGACGTGTGGATGCACGGCGGTGAGGAAAGCCGCGCCATCACCCCCGAGAACATCACGGGCGAGAAGGGCCGCGCCGCCATGTCGGCCAGCCACCTCGGCGTCGGCCGCAAGGGCTCGTGCTGCGTGCCCCTTGAGTCCGGCGAGACCATCACGCTCGCGGACATCGAGGGACCCGGCATCATCCGCCACATCTGGATGACCGTCCCCGACAAGACCGCCGCCGGCAGCTTCGTCATGCGTGACCTCGTGCTGCGCTTCTACTGGGACGACGAGGAGACCCCCTCGGTCGAGTGCCCTGTCGGCGACTTCTTCTGCAACGGCTTCGGTGAGCGCGCCATCGTCAACTCGATGCCCATCTGCGTGAACCCGACGGGCGGCATGAACTGCTACTTCGAGATGCCCTTCAGGAAGCACGCCAAGGTCACGCTTACGAGCGAGCACCCCGGGTTCATTAAGTACATCTTCTACACGTTCAACTACGCGCTCACCGACGTGCCGGACGACGCCATGTACTTCCACGCCCGCTTTAACCGCGAGCGCAGCACCCGCAGGGGCGTCGACTACACCGTGCTCGACGGCGTGCGCGGCAAGGGCTACTACGTCGGCACCTACATGGCCCTGTGCGCCCTGGAGCGCTATTGGTGGGGCGAGGGCGAGATGAAGTTCTTCCTCGACGGCGACGAGGAGTTCCCCACGGTCACCTCGACGGGAGCCGAGGACTACTTCGGCGGTGCCTGGGCCTTCCTCGACAGGCCGCCCCACGCGCTGCCCGAGGCGCAGTGCTTCAACACGCTGTTCGCCGGCTACCCGTACCGCTCGACGCGCGACGCCACGCGCGACCGCTTCAGCGCGGGCAAGCCGAACCCGAATCCGATGCTCGCGACTAACGACGACGCGCTGCCCAGGCACGGCCTCTACAGGTGGCACCTTCCCGACCCGATCTCGTTCAAGGAGGACCTGCGCGTGACGTTCCAGGACCTCGGCAACGACGACATCAAGCTCTACGAGCGCGAGGACGACATCTCCACCGTCGCCTACTGGTACCAAAGCGAGCCGCACGCCGTGCTCGCCCCGTTTGCCGCAAGGCAGGACCGCGTGCCCAGGTAGGGTCGCCTCGAAACAAGCCAACGTTATGGGCGCCCGCGGTTGACCATGACTGCGGGCGTCCCTTTGTAAGGAGGATCACATGAGCGAAAAGCAAATGAGGCTCGGCGCCCTCGAAGCCGGCGGGACCAAGATGGTCTGTGCCGTGGTGTCCGGCGACGGCGAGGTCCTCGACCGTATGGAGACCCCGACGCTTACGCCCGCCGAGACCGTCCCGCAGATGATCGAGTGGTTCACCGCCCGCGATGTGGACGCGTTGGGCATCGGCGCCTTCGGCCCGACCTGCGTCAACCCCAACGATGAGCGCTACGGCTCCATCCTCCAGACGCCCAAGCTCGCGTGGCGAGGCCATGGTCTTCGCGCCGCGTTCGCCGACGCCCTCGGGATTCCGGTGGCCTACGACACGGACGTGAACGTTGCCTGCCTCGGCGAAGTGGTCTTCGGCTGCTGCAAGGGGCTCGAGGACGCCGTCTACGTGACCATCGGCACCGGCGTGGGCGCGGGCGTCATGTGCGCGGGCAGACTCCTTCACGGCATGCTGCACCCCGAGGCCGGTCACATGCTGGTAAGGACCCGTCCCACCGAGGAGGGACGCTGCGTCTGCCCGAGCCACGCGAGCTGTCTCGAGGGGCTCGCCTCCGGCCCCGCCATCGCCGCGCGCTGGGGAAAGCCCGCGGCCGAGCTCGCGGACAACGATGAGGTGTGGGCGCTCGAGGGGGATTATCTGGGGCAGATGTGTGCGAACCTCGTGCTCATGTACTCGCCTCGCCGCATCGTCCTCGGCGGCGGCGTGATGCATCAGGAGCAGCTCTACGGCATCGTCCGCAAGAAGACCCTCGAATATCTGGGTGGCTACATCCAGACCGCCGAGCTTAAGGACATGGAGAGCTACATCTGCGCCCCGGGCTGCGGCGGCGACCAAGGAATCCTCGGCGCGGCCGAGCTGGCAAGAAGGGCGCTCGCGTAGCTTGCGCTCTCTCCGCCATACAACGCGTTAAGAAAAGACGAGCGCTTCTTGCCAATTGAGCGGCAAGAAGTGCTCGTCTATTGCATTTGTTTTTGGGGCAGGACGCCCCGCCTCCGCTAGAGTCCCTGGACCGCCACACCCACGAGGTTTGGACCGGTGTGGACAAGAAGCGCGGGGCTGATGTCGGAGCGGACGACCTCCACCGCGTTGGCCACGCGCTCGCACAGGGCCTGCTCCATGCGGTCGTAGAGGTCGGCGTGGGCCGAGGTACGGCTCGCGGCAAAGCGCACCTTGGGGTGCTTCTCGACGATGGCGGCGATGAGCTTGACCTCGGTGCGATGCGGTGCTTGCACAGCCATTTCGTGTACGCGAGGCTGTTGGCTTTCTGGGCCACAGCAATCACCTCCCCCTAGTATGATGACCTGAACAATCCTCATGCTAGGGGGAAGGTTTTTGTCGCGTAGCGGAAATTGGCCTCCACCCGCTGAGCGGGTGGCTTTCTATGCCGCGCGTGCCGCGCGGCACGGACTAAAGTCCATGAATAAAAACGAGGAAGGCCACGTCCGGCCTCCCTTGCAAAGGGTCTCTGATTACTCCCACTCATTGGGGACAGACTTAAATGAGTACTCTTGAAATGCCGGCGCCTGGGGACGTTCTTTTTCTGTCTGCAGTTTGGAACGTTCCTTTTCTGTCTGCAGTTTGGAACGTTCCTTTTCTGTCGGCAGTTTGGGACGGTCCTTAGAGCTGCAGCGCGCCATGAGCGACGAGGCGAAGCGGATCATCCTGTCTTTTGAGTTCTAAGCATAAGCCCCTGTCTCTGAGCAATGACCGGTTCGCATTTGTGCGTATTTGCGTGCGTGGGATTGCGTGAATATGCGTATAGATGCGCCGTTTTCGGGACAACAATGACCGTTTAGCGGTGAGATACGCAAAAACGCGCACAGAAGCGCGTGTTTGTGCGAATATAGAGCTGTCAGAAAGCAAGGCGTTCTATGACACAGGAGGCACATAATGGCAGATTCCAAGCAGGCTCCGCTCGACGCCGCGGCAGCCGCCAAAGCAGCGTTCGCTTCGGTCCAGGACAAGCCGTTCCCCGACGATATTTTTACGGCTCCCGAGCTCCATTGGGCCGTCATCGGTTGCGGCGTTATCGCCAACCAGATGGCTCAGTCCCTTGCTCTTGCCGGTCGCAAGCTTGCGGGCGTCGCCAACCGTACGCTGTCCAAGGCTCAGGCTTTTGCCGAGCAGTATGGCATCGAGAAGGTCTACGACACGGTTGAGGACCTCTACGCCGATCCTGGCATCGACGCCGTCTACATCACTACCCCGCACAACACTCATATCACCTATCTGCGCGCTGCCCTGGCAGCCGGCAAGCACGTGCTCTGCGAGAAGGCCATTACCCTCAATTCCGCTGAACTCGATGAGGCCCGTGCCATTGCCGCCGAGCACAACGTGGTCCTTATGGACGCTACCACGGTGCTCCACATGCCCTTGTATCAAGAGCTGCGTCGCCGCATGGATGCCGGCGAGTTCGGCCGCATGAACCTCGCTCAGCTCAACTTTGGTAGCTACAAGGAGTACGGCGATCTGACCAATCGCTTCTACAACCGCAACCTTGCTGGCGGTGCCATGCTCGATATTGGCGTGTATGCCCTGTCCGTCATGCGTCTCTTTATGGCCAGCCAGCCCGCCGAGGTCGTGTCTCTAGGCAACACCTGTGAGACCGGTGTTGACGTTGCGGGCGGCATCGTCTGCCGTAATGCCGAGCAGCAGCTGGGTGTTGTGAGCCTCACGCTCCACTCCAAGCAACCCAAGCGCTCGATTATTAGCTTCGATAAGTGCTATATCGAGGTCAACGAGTATCCGCGCGCCGATCACGCGACCATCGTGTGGACTGCGGACGGCCACCGCGAGGAGGTCCACGCCGGCACTGAGGCTTACGCCCTTTGCTATGAGATGGCCGATCTTGAGAAGGCCGTTGCCGGCGACGACTCTAAGCGTGAGCTTCTGGGCTATGCTTCTGATGTTATGGAGCTGATGACCAAGCTACGCGCCGACTGGGGAGTCGTGTACCCCGAGGAGGAGTAAGCGATGCTAGCGGAAGATAGGCTCAACGCGATCGTGTCGATGGTTCAGCAGACCGGCTCGGTTACCGTGCCGGAGCTTGCCGAAGCCCTGGGCGTGACGGCGTCTACCATTCGGCGCGACCTGCAGACGCTCGACCGAGCACACCGTATCGCCAAGGTGCACGGAGGCGCGACAAGTCTGGAGCGCGCGCACGTGACGCGCGACCTAACGCTTAATGAGCGCAGCGACCTCCATAACGATGACAAGGAGCGTATCTGCGCCCGTGCGGCGGCGCTTGTGGAGCCTGAGAGCTTTGTATACATCGACTCGGGCTCGACGACGCTCAGGCTCATCGAGCATCTTCCCCACCTTGAAGATGTCACCTACGTGACCGATTCCGTGCTCCATGCTCAGCGCCTTGCTTTGCGGGGTATGCGTACCGTGGTGCTGGGCGGCGAGCTCAAACCCGAGACCGAGGCGCTCGTTGGCCCCGATGCCTTGGCAACCTTAGATCGCTACAACTTCAACTGTGGCTTTTGGGGCTCTAATGGCATCGCCGCCGAGCAGGGCTTCACGGCGCCCGATATCGAGGAGGCCCAAGTAAAGCGCATCTCGATGCGTCATACGGCCAAACGCTTCGTAATCTCGGACGCCAGCAAATTTGGCATGGTGGCGCCCGTCAAGTTTGCGGACTTCCGCGACGCAACGATTATTACCGCAGGCGAGGTCCCCGCCAAGTACCGGGCAATGGACAACGTCATCACGGTCTAACAGCAGGGGACGGGCTAAGGCCAAAACCACCACAAAGGTGCCTGTGCCCCATTGTGGTGGTTAGTAACGAAAACCGAGTAGTTTTCTCAATAGAAAAGCGGCAACGTCCATCACGGGCGTCGCCGCTTTCGTTGTCTGCCGGTTTGTCTAAGTCTGTAACAACTGGACCGTTAAAAGTGGGCTAGGTGTTACAGATCGAGATACTTACGAACCGCGCCGTCCCTTTGTCTCAATCTGTAACATCTGGGACTGATTTTGCCGAGTTACTGTTACAGATTGAGATTATTCCCTTGAGGGGATTCGAATGTCTCGATCTGTAACAGATGGACCGCAAAATGGGCTTTAGCTGTTACAGATCGAGATGTTTGGGAATCCGGCAGAGCCATCGCGGCAAAACCACCACAAAGGTGCCTGTCCCCTTTGTGGTGGTTTAGGGCTCCCAGGGGCAGGGGGCTTCGATGTGAATGTGCTCGCCGGTTACGGGGTGCGTAAAGGACACGCTGTGGGCGTGGAGCATGAGGCCGCAGGGACGCGGCGTGCCGTAGAGCTCGTCGCCTACCAGGGGATGACGCTCGCTCGCCAGATGCACACGGATTTGGTGCTTGCGGCCGGTGAGCAACTCGACATCGATATACGAGCGCGTGGGCAGGCCTCGACGGCTCTTAAGACGCTTGAGCACCTTTACGCGTGTTTGAGACGGCTTGCCGCTGGCGCCGACGCGCATCTTTCGACTATCGTGGCGGTCGCGGGCGATGGGCTTGTCGATGAGCTTTTCGTTCCAGTCGATCTTGCCCTCGGCGAGCGCCAGGTAGTGCTTTTCGAACGCGTGGTCGATGATCATCTGGTCAAAGGCGGGCTGCGTCTGCTTGTCGAGTGAGAACAGCACCACGCCGGTGGTGTCACGGTCCAAGCGGTTGAGCGGCTGCATGTCGGTCGCGGCAAAGCCGTCGCCCATCGCCAGCAGCAGGTCGCTGGCGTAGTCGGTGAGCGTGCGCTCGCCGGTGCCGTCGCCGTGGACGATCATGCCGGCGGGCTTGTCGATGGCCATGAGCCAGGCGTCGCAGTAGAGGACTTGAGGTTCTTCGTTCACGTGTAAGCCTTTCGGTTAGCTGATTCCCACAAACATGCAGCCCGAGGTCGCCCCGCGTAGGCGGGCGGCGGGCTTGCGGCCGGCCTGCGCGGCCTCGACGGCGCGACGGACGCGGGCGACGGCACGGCCAATCTCATCGGCCTCGAGCAGCGTGCCGTCCACCATAAGACGACGCACGCCGGCATCGAGCAGCTGTGGTACCTGCGGCGTAAGGTCGATGGGGTAGGCGTCGTACAAGCGAGAGCGGCCATGGATGTCGGTGCGGACGGGCATGACCTTTCCGTCGATATTCTTGAGCGAGAGCTTGCGGGCACGCAGACGGCAGTTGGCACAATCGTGGATGCAGCCGTTGGCAACCTGCAGAATGCAATGCTCGCTTGTCATGACGCGCGGGCGGCCAAAGACGGTGATGCCCAGAGCCGCGGGCGCGGCGGCGCCGAGCGAGACAATCTCGTCGAGCGTGATCTCGGGCGAGAGCCAAAACGCACCGGCTCCGCGCTCGGCAAGCGCTTCCATGCAGGGCGTGTTGTGAACCGGCAGGCAAGAGCGAATTTCGGCCGTGGCGCCAACCTGGGCGGCCAGGGCAAGCTCGGAGATATTGCCGACGGCGACGGTGGCTCCGGCATTGATCAAGGGATCGACGCGCTCGTGGTCGGCGGCGCGGCAGACCTCGTCGAGTACGGGCACGATACCCTGCTCAAATGCATCGGCAGGGGAGAGCTCGGCCGCATCGAGTACGTCGGTGGTCATGTAGATGCGCGTGGCGCCTTCGGCACGAGCGGCCTCGGCGGCGTCGAGCGACGTGACGGTGGCGCAGATCTGCGGCTCATCGCGGTAGTGCTCGGGCATAGGGCGCGTACATTTGTCGAGCACCGGCAACTCGAGCGTTTTCGCGCGCTCCTCGTAGGGTGCCAGAATGGCCTCTTCCAGCGCCTTGCAAGCGGCGGCGCGCACCTTATGCACGGCGGAGAAGCCCATACCGCAGCCGGCGTCGAGCGAAACGTCAAAGCTCGCTGCCTCAAAGGGCGAGGAGCCCATGCGGCCCACATGCTCAACCAGGTCTGCCGCCTCGACGGCGCGGGTCTTGGCGGCCTCGACGGTGAAGCCCGTGGCGGTGGCGGTGAGCACGGGGTTGTCACAGCAGGTGAGAGTGACAGTAAACGGCTCGCCCAGACGCGCCACGACGGACACATCAACAGCTCGGCGGCGCAGCACATCGCGCTTGAGCGCGGCGCCGGCGGCGTCGATGGCACGCTGACTGCGAATCACGCGGACGCGGCAGCCCTCGGGCATGCTGCGGGGCACGCGACATTCGATGATGTCACCGGCGGCGGCATCATCGGCGGCAATAGTGGTTAGGAACTGGTCAAACTCGTTATCGTGGCGAAGCTCCAGCAGGTCGCCCTTGCCCACGGGCTCAAACAGCTCAATGCGGGCGATGGCGGCGCGGCGACGGCGGTCGTCGGGCTTGAGGCCGCGCACATCGCGGTTGGCCGGGCGGCTGCCCAGCACCGTGCCCACGATCTGGCCGCGGTTGTTGGAACGCTCATAGCTCATCATCTCGTCGCCCGAGGTGCCGTCCTGATAGGCGTGCGTAAAGTCGCGGTTAAAGCAGCGCTTGAGTTGACGCTGGCGAGCGGCGTCCTCGTGCTTATCAACGGCGACCCCGGCCAGCATGTCATCGATTTGATGACGATACACATCGACGATGGAGTACACGTAATCGGGCGCCTTCATGCGGCCCTCGAGCTTGAGCGATGCGGCGCCGGCGTCATACAGACGGCGAACGAGCTGCGAAGTGTTGGTGTCGCGCGGGCATAGAGCGCGCTCGCGTCCGGCAGGGGAGAGCGTACGTCCGTTCTCGTCGATCAGCTCGTAGGGCAGGCGGCAGGGCTGGGCGCACATGCCGCGGTTGGCCGATCGCCCCGCCATGGCAAAGCTCGAAAGCAGGCACAGGCCCGAGTAGCAAAAGCAGATGGCGCCGTGGCTAAAGACCTCAAGGTCCACATCGGGCGCGGCGTCGTGAATGGTGGCAATTTCGTCGATGGAAAGCTCGCGCGAGAGAGTCACGCGGTCGGCGCCCTGCTCGCGGCACCAAAGGGTTCCGCGGTCGTCGTGGATGTTTGCTTGGGTTGAGATGTGCGTCTCGATGCCGGGCATCGTGCGCTTGACCTCAAAGAACAGGCCCCAGTCCTGGATGATAAAGGCGTCGGCGCCCAACGTGGAGCAGCGGTGGATGAGTTGCAACGCATCGCCCATCTCGGACTGCTTGATGACGATGTTGACCGTGACGTAGACGCGCGACCCGGCTAGATGCGCGGCGCGGCAGGCTTGCTCAAAGGCCTCGTCGGTAAAGTTGGTGGCCTTGCGGCGGGCGTTGAAGCTGCCCATGCCGCAGTAGATGGCGTCTGCCCCGGCGGCGAGTGCGGCGGCAAAGGGCTCGGGCCCTCCGGCGGGCGCCAAAAGCTCGGGTCTGCGGTTGGTGGTTCGACTGGCGGTTGCGGTCATATCCTGCCTTTCAAAATGCTCAGATATTCAAAAGTATAGTGGTGCTGTTGCGGCGGACGAGCCCTGTGGTCCAAGCAGGATAAAGTCTTCAGCAGCCCTTGCAGCAAAAATGAACCGTTTCTCTCCGTCCCCTATGGATCACCTGATCGGCTGGGGACGGAGGGAACGGATCGTTTTGAGCTTCACCGTCCGGTCGCGCCGTTCAGAGGCCGACAGACGCCGTTGGGCGATAAAATATTCTCGCAACGTGATAATAATCTTGCATCGCGCGGAAACCTTGAGTACTATCCCAATCAAGCGCGGTGTTCAGACCGAACTGTGCCTCCCGGTGTGAACGCCGCGCTCCCGTTCCCTTTTACTTGTAAGGAGAAAAACATGAGCAAGACCGTCGTGTCTTCCGATAACGCACCCGCAGCCATCGGCCCGTATTCCCCCGGTATCCAGACTGGCAACATGGTGTTTCTGTCCGGCCAGCTGGGCATCGATCCCGCGACCGGCAAGCTGCCCGAGGGTGTCGAGGCCCAGGCTAAGCAGTCCCTTGCTAATGTCGAGGCCCTGCTGACCGCTGCCGGCGCCACCTTTGCCGATGTCGTCAAGACCACAGTCTACCTGGCTGACATTGCCGACTTCGCTGCCGTAAACGAGATCTACGCCTCCAAGTTCGAGGCCCCGTTCCCCGCGCGCAGCGCTTTCCAGGTTGCCGCTCTTCCGGCTGGCGGTCTGGTCGAGATCGAGGTTGTCGCCGCTCTCTAAGGTGTTGGTAACAACTAAACATGACATGCAAAAAGACCCTGCAGCGCGTGCGAGCTGCAGGGTCTTTTGTCAAGCGATGCGACAAAAATGATCCGTTTCCCTTCGTCCCCAAGGGATCACGTTTAGCCCTCCTTGCGAACTTTTTGCAGGTAGCGGTAGACGCTGGGCTCCGAGATGCCCAGCGCGGTGGCGGCGCAGGCCACGGCGCCCTTGAGCATAAACACGCCGTTGCCGTTGAGGTGGCGAATGACGTCCACGCGGTCGCTCTGGCCAAGCGACGCTACATCCAGCCCGCGCGCGCTCAGCAACTCGGCAATGCTGCGGTCGATGAGCTCCTGTGTGGACTCCGAAAGGCTTTCGACCTCGATAGGGGCGGGCTCCGTGCGCGTCGGCGCCGCGTCGAAGCAGGCCATGAGCTGCTGTGCCATGGCGTTGATGGAGCGCACGGTCGAGAGATCGGTGTTGACGCAGAGCATGCCGACGATCTCTTTATCCTCGCGGATAAAGTACGTCGCTGACTCCAACGTCTTGCCACCGGCACCGCGCCCCTCATAGCCCGTAATAAACGGCAGGTCGCGATACTTTGGGTCGTGCATGATCTTGAGCGCCAGATCGGTGGCGGGACCGCCGACCTTACGGCCGCTCACGATGCCGTTGCGAATATCGACGATGGCGTGGTCGGGATCCGAGAAATCGTGCAGCACGATCTCGCTGTTTTTGCCGAGTATCTGCTCCAGGAAATCGACCATCGGCAAAAAGCGACGTACGGTCTCGTTCACGGGCAACTCCTTTGGGTGAAAGCGGAAGTTTCATAACAATTTTTTCTCATGGTAACACGCTGCTCATCATCTCGTATATCCGCAGGTACATGACGTAATGCAGACGAACGGTATGATTTTGGCGGTAAACGGTTGACCAAAAGAAAAGTTAGATGCTATTTTGACCAGACACTTTCCTGACCTGCGGAAATGCATTATCTCAGCTGAAGAATAGTCTGATAACAAAAAATTATTATTGAGAATGAGAATCATCTTTAATACGATATGCAACGAAGGCACAACCTCAACCCCGCACTGCGTCACAATAGGGCGTTAGATGCGAAAACAACTATTTCGAGGATTGGTGGTCAAATGACCCAGGAGACGGTTACGAACGGCACTGAAGCCCTGTTCACTCGTGAAGGCATGCCTCCCGTTAAGGAAATGATCCCGTGTGCCCTTCAGCACGTACTGGCATCGTTTGCCGGCATCATCACCCCGGCTGTCATCATGGCCGGCGTCTACGGCTTTAATAGCCAGCAGAGCACCGACATCATCCAGGTCGCGCTCATTCTTTCGGCGATCGACACGGCCCTTCAGGCCTTTGCCCCCTTCCGTCGCATCGGCGGCGGCCTGCCCATCGTCATGGGCGTTTCGTTCGCGTTCCTCCCGGCCCTGCAGGCCATGGGCACCTCGGGCTTTAGCTTTGGCGCGCTGTTGGGCGGCGAGATTGTCGGCGGTGCCGTCGCGGTCCTCTTTGGTCTGGCCTACAGCAAGATTAAGTGGCTGTTCCCACCCGTCGTGACCGGTACGGTCATCTTCTCCATCGGCGTTTCGCTGTATCCCACGGCCGTCAAGTATATGGCCGGCGGTATGGGTACGCCACTGTGGGGCACCCCGCAGGCCTGGTGCGTCGCTCTTATCACCTTCGCCGTGGTCTTTGCGCTCGCCAACTTTGGCAAGGGCACGCTCAAGCTGGGATCCGTGTTCTTTGGCATGATCGTTGGCATGATCGTCTCCATCCCCTTTGGCATGATCGACTTCTCAAGCGTCGCCACCGCTCAGGTCTTCGCCCTTCCCAAGCTCATGCCCTATGCGCTCGAGTTTGATCCCGAGGTCTGCATTACCCTCGCCGTCGTGTTCCCCATGGTTGCCATCCAGGTTATCGGCGACGTCTCCGCCGCCTGCCTGGGCTCCATCGACCGTATGCCCACCGAGCGCGAGCTCTCCGGCGCTATCGTGTCCCAGGGCCTCACCTCTATGGTCGGCGGCCTGCTGGGCGGTCTTCCCACCAGCGCCCTTGGCCAGAACGTGGGCATCATCTGCTCCAACAAGGTCGTCAACAAGTGGGTCTTTGTGATCATCGCGGCCGTCTTTGCCATCGCCGGTCTGTTCCCGCAGCTCTCTGCCGTCCTTTCCGCTATCCCGCAGCCCGTCATCGGCGGCGCGACCGTCGGCGTCTTTGGCACCATTACCATGAACGGCGTGCGCATGTTCACCCGCGAGGGCCTCACGCAGCGCACTACCACCATCGTCGGTACCTCCGTCGTCTTTGGCCTGGGTATCTGGATGGCCAGCGGTTGCCTTGCCGGCGAGGGTATGCCCGCCTGGGTGTCCACCGTCATCGGCTCCAATGCCGTAACCCCCACCGCCATCATGGCCATCGTCCTTAACCTGATTCTTCCGCAGACGCCGGTCGTGGCTCAGCACATCGATGCTGCCAAGGACGCTGCCGTGGATCTGGTCTTGCCCGAGAGCAAGAAGTAACCAATTCGGTGCTATTCGTCGGCGGACGCATCGCCTCGTCCGCCGACGTCATGCGGCGTCAAGCCGCACTTCAAAGGGTTTGTCCCTTTGGTGAAGCGTTGACGGGAGAGGGCCCGTTTCCGGTGTAGGCCGGCGCTTCGCACTCCGCCATGTCAGAGGTGTCAAACCCCGCCTCTGATGTTGAAGGGAGCATTCATGCTTCTGGTCGCTAACGGTTCCGTTTTTACCCGCAACGCTCAGACCCCGTTCATTCCCAACGGTGCGGTCGCCATTGACGGAGATACGATCGTCGAAGTGGGCCCCGAGTGCGAGCTCAAGGCCAAGTACCCGGATGCCGAGTACGTCGACGCCCAGGGCAACCTCATCATGCCCGGACTCATTAACTGCCACACCCACATCTACTCGGGTCTGGCTCGCGGCCTTGCCATTAAGGGCTGCAACCCCACCAACTTCCTGGAGAATCTTGAGCAGCAGTGGTGGAAGATCGACGACAACCTGACGCTCGACGGCACCAAGGCCAGCGCCTATGCCACGATTCTGGACTCCATCCGCGATGGCGTCACCACGATCTTCGATCACCACGCGAGCTTCTGCGAGATTCCGGGCAGCCTCTTTGCCATTAAGGATGCCGCGCAGGAGCTGGGCATGCGTTCGTGCCTGTGCTACGAGGTCTCCGACCGCCGCGGTCAGGAAAAATGCGACCAGGCCATTGCCGAGAACGCCGAATTTGCCCAGTGGGCCGCCAAGGAGCGTCGCGATAACGACAACCACATGATCGCCGCCATGTTTGGCGGTCACGCCACCTTTACGCTTTCGGACGAGACCATGGACAAGATGGCCGAGGCCAACAACGGCCTGACCGGCTTCCACATCCATGTGTGTGAGGGCATGAATGACGTGTGGGACTCCCGCCTCAACCGCGGCGGCATCAGCCCCGTCGAGCGCTTGCTGCAGCATAACCTTCTGGGTCCCGACACCATGCTCGGCCACTGCATCCACGTGACGCCTGCCGAGATGGATATCGTCAAGGAGTCTGGCACCTGGCTCGTCAACAACCCCGAATCCAATATGGGCAACGCCGTGGGCTGCGCCCCCGTGCTCGAGTTCTTCCGCCGCGGCATCCCCGTGTGCATGGGCACCGACGCCTACACCCACGATATGCTCGAGAGCCTCAAGGTCTTCCTGATCATTCAGCGCCACAACGCCGCCATGCCCAACGTGGGCTGGTGCGAGGCCATGACGATGCTCTTTGAGAACAACGCCAAGATGGCGAGCAAGTACTTCGATCGCAAGCTCGGCGTGCTCGAGGCCGGCGCTGCCGCCGACGTCATCGTTATGGACTACAAGCCCTTTACGCCGCTGAGCGAGGAGAACATCGACGGCCACATGCTCTTTGGCATGATGGGTAAAAACTGCCGTACCACCATCATCAATGGCCGCGTCCTGTACAAGGATCGCGAGTTTGTCGGTATCGATGAGGACAAGATCAACGCGTGGACCATGGCTGAGTCCAAAAAGCTCTGGAGCACGCTCAACGATCGCGCCTACTAGTTACAAGTAGATTCACGCGCGCCGGATGTTTCGCCGCATCCGACGCGCGTATAGGCGACCTCCGCGGGGTCGCTGGCGCTGTGCTAGCGCTACACCGTATTTGCGCCCGCCGCGCGGTCTCGCCGGGCGTTACAGAGAGGAACTCACTATGAGCGACATCATGAGGCCGATCCCGTTTTCGCAGCTGATGAACTGGATCATCGAGGAGCATAAGACCCAGGACGCCATCTTTGGCGTGCGCAAGATGGTCACGACCAACCAGGAGGGCGCGCTTCCCATTTTTGACGAGCGCATCGAGACCCCGTTTGGCCCGGCTGCCGGCCCCAACACGCAGCTTGCCCAGAACATCGTGGCATCCTACGTGGCCGGTTCTCGTTTCTTTGAGCTCAAGACCGTCCAGGTTATGGACGGCGAGGAGCTCTCCAAGTGTGTGAACAAGCCCTGCATCGTGGCTCAGGACGAGTGCTACAACTGCGAATGGTCGACCGAGCTCGAGGTTCCGCAGGCCTTTGCCGAGTACGTGAAGGCATGGTTTGCCTGCCACCTGATCGCTCGCGAGTACGGTCTGGGCAGCCCGGACGGCTTTGTCTTCAACATGTCCGTGGGTTATGACCTCGAGGGTATTAAGAGCCCCAAGGTCGACGCCTACATCGAGGGTATGAAGGACGCCAGCGGCTCTGACGTCTGGAATGAGTGCCGCGCATGGGCGCTCGCCAACCTGGACAAGTTTGAGCATGTCGACGCCGCGTTTGTCGAGTCCATCCCGGCGCGCGTCTCCAACTCTATCACCGAGTCTACCCTGCACGGTTGCCCGCCAGCGGAGATCGAGCGCATCGCGACCTATCTGATCACCGAGAAGGGCCTCAACACCTACATCAAGTGCAACCCCACGCTGCTGGGCTATGAGTTTGCCCGCCAGCGCCTGAACGAGCTGGGCTTTGACTACATCGTCTTCGATGACACGCACTTCCGCGAGGACCTGCAGTGGGCTGACGCCGTGCCCATGTTCGAGCGCCTGATTGCCCTGTGCGCCGAGCGCGGCCTGGAGTTTGGCGTCAAGCTCACCAACACCTTCCCCGTCGACGTGACGAGGAACGAGCTGCCCTCCACCGAGATGTACATGTCGGGCCGTTCGCTGTTCTCGCTGACCATCGAGGCCGCCCGTCGCATTACCGAGCAGTTCGATGGCAAGCTGCGCATCAGCTACTCCGGCGGCGCCACGGTCTACAACATCCGTGCCCTGTATGACGCCGGCATTTGGCCCGTCACCCTGGCGACTGACGTGCTCAAGCCCGGTGGCTACGAGCGCTTTAGCCAGATGGCCGGCGAGTTTGCCGACCTGGACGGCAAGCCGTTCGCGGGTGTCTCGCTCGAGGCCGTGACCGCGATCCAGGCCGACTCGCTCACCAACCCGCTCTACAAGAAGCCGCTGCGCCCGCTGCCCGACCGCAAGGTCGCCGGCAAGAGCCCGCTTTCCGACTGCTTTACCACGCCGTGCCGCACGAGCTGCCCCATCCAGCAGGATATTCCCGCCTACCTGGCGGCTGTTGACGAGGGCCGCTACGAGGACGCGCTTAACATCATCATCGAGCGCAACGCCCTGCCGTTCATTACCGGTACCATCTGCCCGCATCCCTGCGGCCGTGCCTGCGAGCGTGCCTTCTACGAGCCCGAGGGCGCCCAGATTCGCGCCAGCAAGCTCAAGGCCGCCCGCGAGGCCATGACCACCGTGCTGCCCAAGCTGCGCGCCCAGGCCATCGCCAACGACGCCGAGCGCAACGTTGCCGTTATCGGCGGCGGCCCGGCCGGCCTGGCGACGGCGTTCTTCCTGACGCGCGCCGGCGTGCCCGTCACCATCTTCGAGGCCCGCGACTCGCTCGGCGGCGTGGTCCGTCACGTAATCCCCGAGTTCCGTATCGCCAGCGACGATATCTCCCACGATGCCGAGCTCTGCCTGGCCTTTGGCGCCAAGGTTCAGCTCAACGCCCGCGTGGAGTCCATTGACGAGCTCAAGGCCCAGGGCTTTACCGACGTGGTCGTGGCCACCGGTGCCTGGATGCCCGGCTCTGCGGGCCTGGGCGAGGGCGCCGAGCTCGATGTGTTGGAGTTCCTCGAGGCCGCCAAGAAGGGCGAGAAGCTCGAGCTGGGCGAGGACGTCGTGGTCATTGGCGCCGGCAACACCGCCATGGACGCTGCCCGCGTGGCCAAACGCCTGGCAGGTGTGAAGAACGTGCGCCTGGTGTATCGCCGCACCAAGAAGCAGATGCCCGCCGACGAGGAAGAGCTCGATCTTGCTCTTGCCGACGGCGTTGAGTTCTGCGAGCTGCTGGCGCCCAAGGCGCTCAACGGTGCCGTGCTGACCTGCGATGTTATGGAGCTTGGCGAGCCGGATGCAAGCGGCCGTCGCAGCCCCGTCGCCACGGGCGAGACCGTCGAGCTTTCCGCCACCACGGTGATCTGCGCCGTGGGCGAGGGCATCGATGCCAGCCTGTACGATGCCGCGGGCGTCGAGCACGACCGTCGCGGTCGCCTTGCCGCCACCTCCACCGGCGTCGAGGGCGTCTGGGCTGCGGGCGACTGCCGCCGCGGTCCTGCCACCGTGGTCGAGGCTATTGCCGACGCCGCCGAGGTCGCCCGTGCCATCGCCGGCGTGGACTTTAACAAGTACGCCGACTGCAACGAGCAGGCCGGCCGCGAGGACACCTGCTACGAGCGCAAGGGGTCGCTGTGCCGCGACAAGCGCAACTGCACCAAGACCCGCTGCCTGGGCTGCGGTTCGGTGTGCGAGGTTTGCTGCGACGTGTGCCCCAACCGCGCCAACGTTGCTATTAAGGTGCCGGGCCTGGCCAAGCATCAGGTGGTACATGTCGATGGCATGTGCAACGAGTGCGGCAACTGCGCCGTGTTCTGCCCCTACCAGGAGGGTCGTCCCTACAAAGACAAGCTCACCCTGTTTTGGAGCGAGCAGGACATGGAGAACTCCGAGAACGAGGGCTTCCTGGCCGTGGACGAGGATCACTTTAAGGTCCGTGTTGCCGGCACGGTCCGTACCGTCTCGGTCGATGCCGTCAACACCGGTCTGCCCGAGGCCGTCCGCCTGACCATCAAGGCCGTGCGCGACAGCTATCCGTACCTTCTTAAGAAATAGGCGAGTCTCTTATGGCCAAATCCATTCAACATAACGTGGCCTACGTTGCCTGCGGAAGCGGCTGTGCTTCCGCAGGCGGCGACGCCCGCTGCAGCGAAGGCTGCATTGGCTGTGGCGCCTGCGTCACGGCCTGCCCCCACGGCGCCATTGCGCTGGTCGATGGCATCGCCCGCGTGGATCGCTCCAAGTGTACGGGCTGTGGCCTGTGCGGCATGGCGTGCCCGCAGCGCGTGATTGCCTTCGTTCCCGGCTACCAGAACATCCTGGTGCGCTGCAACAACACCGATAAGGGCGCCATCGCCCGCAAGATCTGCGACACGAGCTGCATCGGTTGCGGCATGTGCGCCAAAAAGTGCCCTGCCGGCGCTATCCGCATCGAGGACAACTGCGCCCATATTGATGGCGCGGATTGTCTGTCGTGCGGCATGTGCGCCGTCGTCTGCCCGCATGGCGCCATCCACGACCGCACCGGCATAGCCGCCGGCGTGTAGAAGGGAATCACCATGGCACAGGAATTCACTTTTACCGTTAACGGCGTCGAGCGCACGACGACCCAAAACAAACCGTTGCTGCGCTACCTGCGCGACGACCTGCACATTCACTCCGCCAAGGACGGCTGCTCCGAGGGCGCGTGCGGTACCTGCACCATCCACGTGGACGGTGCGGCCGTCAAGGCGTGCGTGCTGACCACCGCCCTTGCCGCCGGCCGCAACATCGTGACCGTCGAGGGCCTGCCCGAGGACGTGCGCGAGGCCTTTGTGTACGCCTTTGGCGCCGTGGGTGCCGTGCAGTGCGGTTTTTGCATCCCCGGCATGGTCATGGCGGGTGCCGCGCTCATAGCCGAGGATCCCGAGCCCACCGAGGAGCAGATCAAGTACGCCATCCGCGGTAACGTCTGCCGCTGCACCGGCTACAAGAAGATCATCGAGGGCATTTCGCTGGCAGCTGCGGTGCTCCGCGGCGAAAAGCAGATCGACGAGGACCTGGAGCGCGGCGACGACTACGGCGTGGGCAAGCGCGCCTTCCGTATCGACGTGCGCAAGAAGGTGCTCGGCGAGGGCAAGTACCCCGATGACATCGACGAGCTCGATCAGCCGGGCCTGACCTATGCCAGCGCCGTGCGCTCCAAGTATCCGCGCGCCCGTGTGCTTTCCATCGACACCTCCAAGGCCGAGGCCCTGCCCGGTGTGGTGGGCATCCTGCGCGCCGAGGATGTGCCGGTCAACCAGGTCGGCCACCTTATCCAGGATTGGGACGTCATGATCGCCCAGGGCGATATCACCCGCTGCGTGGGTGACGCCATCGTGCTGGTGGTTGCCGAGGACGAGGCGACGCTCGAGAAGGCCAAGAAGCTCGTAAAGATCGATTACGAGCCGCTGAAGCCCGTGCGCAACATTGTCGAGGCCAGGGCTGCCGACGCCCCGCGTCTGCACGACAGCTTCTTTGCCTTTGGCAACACGGTGGAGCTCAAGGACAACGTGTGCCAGAGCCGTCACGTGACGCGCGGCGACGCCGCCAAGGCGCTGGCAGAGAGCGCGTTCACCGTGACGCAGCGCTTTACCACGCCCTTTACCGAGCATGCCTTCTTGGAGCCCGAGTGCGCCGTTGCCTTCCCGTACAAGAACGGCGTCAAGGTGCAGTCGACCGACCAGGGTGCCTACGACACGCGCAAAGAGTGCGCCCACATGTTTGGCTGGGACAACGAGCCCGAGCGCGTGGTCGTCGAGACCATGCTCGTGGGCGGCGGCTTTGGCGGTAAGGAGGACGTTTCGATCCAGCACCTGGCCGCGCTTGCTGCCTATAAGCTCCAACGTCCTGTGAAGTGCAAGCTCACGCGTGCCGAGTCGCTCGCTTTCCATCCCAAGCGCCATGCCATGGACGGCACCTTTACACTGGGTTGCGACGCCGAGGGCAACTTTACCGGCCTGGACTGCGAGATCAACTTTGATACCGGTGCCTACGCATCGCTGTGCGGCCCGGTGCTCGAGCGCGCCTGCACGCATGCCGTCGGTCCCTACAAGTACCAGAACACCGACATTCGCGGCTTTGGCTACTACACCAACAACCCGCCTGCCGGCGCGTACCGCGGCTTTGGCGTTTGCCAGTCCGAGTTTGCACTCGAGAGCCTCATCGACCTGCTGGCAGAGAAGGTCGGCCTGGATCCGTGGGAGATTCGCTACCGCAACGCCATCGAGCCGGGCGAGGTTTTGCCCAACGGTCAGATTGCCGACTGCTCAACGGCGCTTAAGGAGACGCTGCTTGAGGTCAAGGATGCCTACTATGCGCATCCCGGACACGCCGGTATCGCCTGCGCCATGAAGAACGCCGGTGTGGGCGTGGGCCTGCCCGATGCCGGCCGCTGCAAGATTCGCGTCGAGGATGGCCGCGCCGTGGTCTACGCCGCCACGTCCGACATCGGCCAGGGCTGCAACACGGTCTTTTTGCAGGACGTTGCCGAGGCCTGCGGTCTGCCGCTGAGCTGCATTGCCAACGGCGAGTGCTCCACCGAAAACGCTCCCGACTCCGGCACCACGTCTGGCTCGCGTCAGACGGTCGTGACCGGCGAGGCCGTGCGCGGTGCCGCCTTCCTGCTGCGCGATGCCATGGTTGGCATCGAGGCCGGCAAGCCTGCACCCGATACTCCCGTGAGTGCGCATGGCGACGGCGTCAAGATCGAGTACGACGACGGTCGCGCCTATCAGCTGCGCACGCAGGAACTCGTCGCCGGCCAGGGCATGCATCCTCAGGATCCCACGGCCGCCATCAAGGCGCTCGAGGGATGCGAGTTTGGCTACGTGTACCTGGAGCCAACCGACAAGCTGGGTGCCGACGTTCCCAACCCCAAGAGCCACATCTGCTACGGCTTCGCGACGCATGTGGTCATTTTGGACGATGATGGTCGCGTAAGCGAGGTCTATGCCGCGCACGATTCCGGCAAGGTGGTCAACCCCATCTCCATCCAGGGTCAGATCGAAGGCGGCGTGCTCATGGGTATGGGCTATGCGCTTACCGAGGATTGGCCGCTCAAGGACTGCGTGCCCCAGGCAAGGTACGGCACGCTCGGGCTGTTCCGTGCGCCCGAGATCCCGGATATCCACGCCATTTACGTGGAGAAGGACGAGCTGCTGCCCGTGGCATACGGCGGCAAGGGCATCGGCGAGATCGCAACGATCCCCACGGCGCCCGCCGTGCAGAACGCCTACCGCGCGTTTGACGGCAAGTTGCGTCCAGATCTGCCCATGGTGGATACGCCGTACAGCCGCGCCCGTCACCGCGGGTAGGGTAGAACGCGGACGCCCATTGCTGACGGGCTGTTCGCGCTCAACATCAACTGTATATGCTGCGCCTTTGGCCCCGGCTCCATCGCGAGCCGGAGCCTTTTGTTTGGAGCGGAAACTGTGTCCCGGAATAGGCGCTCAGAATGGGATGCGCTTTCCCCTTGGAGCCCTCGGCGGAGATTGCATCCCAGAATCCGCGCCTGGAATGGGACACACGATTGTCCGTGCCCGCATCCCACCATATTCGGGATGCGGGTTTCTGCGCTTTTGTGCATCAGGCAAGCAGCTGCTTTTGGCGGCTCTCCCGGGCTGCGCATCGCTTGTGATGTCGATGCGACCGACCAGAGAGTCGGCGCATTGGTCAATCGCATTACAAAAGACAGGTTTATTGAGATTGGTGAACTGACGGCCATGGCCCATACCATTGTGGTTGCCTAGATTGAAAGCTGAGATGGAAAGTGCTTTCGGACAGGAGGGCAATATCAAGCCCCACGTTCCCTGTGGGAAGTGGGGCTTTCAAGGGCTGCTAGTTAATAGTTATTAGAGGTAGCCGTTCAGCCAATCGGGCATATTGGGATCGTCAATGCTCCACGAATCTTCTTCATGCTCGCTTTCTTCCCAGTTGCTTTCGTCCCCATCGAAGAACTTGCGCCTATTACACTTGTATTTGACAACCGTGTCGCCCTCACGGCGGTATTCATTCCAGTAGTAGTTTTGCTTTCCGTATCCGTTCCATTCTTGAGTTCTGTATATGACCATGGTGTCTCCTTTTCGTTTGCGTACGCGGGGCGCACGGTGTATCAGATTTGACTACTGGGCTATGACTTGCGCAATGTGAGTTTTTTGGCGTTAATGCTCGCAAGTTCGTCGGAAGTAAAAACAAACGGGACAACCGCTTCATCCCATTCGATATTTGAGAAGGTATAACCGGCGCGCGTTACTTTGACTGTTTCTTTCCCAAAGAGTTTGCCGACTTCTGTGAGCTTGTAACCCCAGGGCTCTTTTGTCATCATTCCGCTGGAGACGAGACGCTTGTTAACTGCCTGATTCGAAAGAAGCAAGTCATGTCCGAGTCCCGTTGCAGTCTTCTTGACTCCGGTAAGGTTGACCACTGGCAAGGAGGCCTTTTCTGCTGCCTTAGCAATCGTGGCAACACCTTTGTCTGCGCCGTTGCAAATAGTTTTGAATTTAGGCGTATGGCCCGTTTTCGCGGCAATCGTAATGCTAACGATTGAACTGATTGCCACAAATACACCGATGCCAATCTGGACTTTGTGCTGCTCGAGCCACACGAGGCCTTTGTTCTTTGCGGGCAGATCAGTGTTTTCCGACTCCAATTTCTGTACACCTCATTTCTTGATTGATTTTGCAAGTTGATATGCAAGAGAGCCCAATGCCGGAATCAATGCCGATGAAGCGGGGATTAGGGCGGCGGTGAGAGCGGTTGCTCCAACTATGGCGCTCTGCTTAGTAGCTGCCTCTTGTTGTGTCCCCTTCTCATCCCCTTCTTTAAGGGCATTTTGCATCTTCTCTAGTTTGGGTGCTACTGGTTGGTCAACGAATAGCTGAATTATTTTTGCCAGATCCTCGTTTCCGCTGACGGCGATTTCGTTGTTGAATACCGCCCTGATGGCGAGATAGTGCATCTTCGTCATCTGCGTTTTACCCGTCTCAAGGCTGCTGACGGTTTGCTTTGTTATGCCTAGTTCGTTCGCAAGCCGTTCGCCACTCCAGCCCGCCGCCTTGCGAATGGTTGACAGGTGAGCTTGGAGCCTGCTGACTAGTTCATCATCCGTTGAAGTCATTTCTGCCTCACATATAGTAAAGAATCCTTATTACTGTCAGATATTATATACCCAGTCAGAAATTTAGCAATTACTAAGTGAGTCTTAGTTTATTCGGTTGGCTCCTGAATCTCCTCAGTTTTAAACTGAATTGAAAACGATACCGACGCCGGCGTCTTGTTCTCATGTTTTAAAGGTATGGGCAGGTATTGTTCGACAGACGATGGCCTCGATGCCGATTTCATGCATCCCCTCAGGGGTCATCCGTCCAGGAACCTGTTTTCCATCGTTGCGTGGTCAGCGAGACGTGCAAGGAGCACATCGACCGTATGGGCGGCTGTTATTTCTGCACAGTTGAGAGGGCATCTTGGAAGACGTGTCCATGGCGATTTTGGGAGACGCTAACCGCTTGGATTATAGTGGACGGTCGGTCTTAGAGGCCTATGGGTGGGAGATGTTGTTTCACTTGCCAACGACCGGCCGGGGTCTGGCTTAACCGACGTGGAACGTGATTGCACCATCTGGTAGCAAGTCGAGTTGCAGATGAGTACACCCGATCGTGTGGAATAAGGCTTCAGGAGCGCTCCGCCTGTTTACACCCCCGCAATCCCGCGCGCGGCACTCAGCAGCTCATACTCCCTCTGGCTCCACTGGTGCAGCTTGGCAGCCTCGACGGCATCACGACACAAGTCCAAAAACACCTCGGCGCCCTCGCAGAAGCACTCACGGGCAAAGTCACCCGAGCCGCTTGCGACGCACGAGCCGTCGGCAAAGAGCTTCCAGCTGGACGACTCGCGCGAGTCGTCTCCGAGCAGCTTGATCTGTAGCACGTGCGGGTCGCCGGCAACGCAGAGCTCTTCCTCGAGCACCTGCACGGTAAAGCGCATCTGGTGGGAGAGGCTGCTCTTGACCATGGCCGAGGCATAGCCGTTCGGCTTGTCCAGAAGATGCATTCGTTTTGGCTTGGCTACCAGGTTGTGGAAGTTGCGCTCACTGCGCACGGAGAAATTGTCCATACGGACTCCTTTCATCGATGTTGGCAGGGCCACCGTGCCTCTTGGCCGGTTGGCGTCGGGATCGTGGAGCCAACTCTCTACCCCGACTCTGGATAAAACGCGCCCGCTCCTTGCTGGCACGATGGAGTCTATCAGCGCGCGCGGACACAAATCAAGCGCCGCCTGCGAAATGATGTGCAGACGGCGCTTGATTTCGCCGGCTGCTGTTAGGCTTAAATCCGAAAAAGTGTCGAAATATCCCGTGTAAAAGTACGGAAAAGTGTCGTAATACACACTTCAAAATCTCGAAAAAGTGTCGAAATGAGCATCTAGCAACCACGGAAAAGTGTATCCTAGTGCTAAAACAGCACGTAATAAGGGGTGCGCTTATGCTACAGAGAAAAGCGAAAGCACAGTTTGAATCTTGGCTTGCCTCGTCGCCTAACAAGGCTCTTTTGGTCAAGGGCGCCCGACAGGTAGGAAAGTCATATTTGGTCAACGTCTTTGCAAATGAATCGTTCGAAAATGTCGTGACGTTCGACCTTATCGCCGACGCGTCCGTGCGCGATTCGTTTTTGGCGGCGAAAAGTGCGGATGATCTGCTTATGCGTATGTCTATTGCTGCAACGCAGCCGATGGTTGCGAACAAGACCGTTGTGGTTATCGACGAGGTGCAGCGATGCCCCAACGTGGTGACGTTTATCAAATATCTGGTCCAGCGCGGCGACTTTCGATACATCCTTACCGGATCGCTCCTTGGCGTTGAGCTCGAGGGCATCGATTCCCTGCCGGTGGGGTATGTCGAGCAGGTCCAGATGTACCCGCTCGACTTTGAGGAGTTTTGCTGGGCAAATGGCGTTGGTGCCAGCGTGTTTGACATGCTCAGGGGCTGTCTAAAGAATGAGGGGGAGCTTCCCGGCTATCTGTATGACCGCTTGCTCGATCTGTTCCATCAGTATGTGGTGGTGGGAGGCATGCCCGACGCGGTCAATTCCTTCTTGGCGACGCGCAATGTCGACGAGGTTCGAAACATCCACCGCGATCTTCACGCCCTGTATCGCGATGACATCGCAAAGTACGCTCCGCCCGAGCTGCGCTTGGTTATTCGCGATATCTATGATCTGATTCCCAGCGAGGCCGGTTCCAAAAACAAGCGATTCAAACTGTCATCGATTAACGGTGTCAAACGTTTTTCGCAGGTGACAGATCATTTCCTCTGGCTATCGGAGGCGGGTGTCGCGCTTCCTGTGTATAACGTAACGGCGCCCGTGGCACCCCTTTTATTGGGGGAGCAACGAAATCTGTTTAAGCTGTTTTACTTGGACACCGGAATGCTTATGTCGTCGTATTCCAAAAGGGTCGCCCAAGGCGTTTTTGATGGGGAGGCAGAAGGCCCCTTTGGCATGAATATGGGGGCGGCATTCGAGGGCTTCGTTGCCCAAGAGCTCAAAGCCCACGGATTTAGATTGCGCTACTTTACGTCCAAAAAGGTCGGTGAGCTCGATTTTGTGGAAGAGACGTTCGATGGGGAAGTGCTCGCCATCGAGGTCAAATCGGGCAAGAGTTTTAAGTCCCACGCGGCGCTCGATAACGCACTGGCAACGAAGGGCTACGGAATCGATCGCGCCCTGGTACTTGCGGAATGTAATCTTCACCGCGATGGTGACGTGCTGTATCTGCCCATCTTTATGGCAGGGCTTTTGGAGCCGTAACGTGCCGCCGACTCTTCCGACCCTCCCTTAGCCCTCGCTACTCGTCGTCCCCGTCGTTGGGGTCGCCCTTGAGGGTGTTGATGTCCAGATACTCGTTATCGTCCTCTTTTTGCTGGGTCTCCGACTCCGCTTGGGTGGGGCCGGAGAACAGCCGGAATCCCTCAAACGCAATGACACCGAGCAGGGCAATGACAATGGCGATAAAGGCAACCTTGACTGCCTGCGGAAATTCCGAGAAACGCAGCGCCTTTTCCTCGGCGTAATAATCGGCGAAGCGTTCTTCGCCTGTGCTTTTGGTATACACCGGCGCGGACGCGGCCTCCGGGTCATATTCCGGTGCAGGCGTGGCAGCGTACGGATCGTTGAGATAATCGCTCGATGCGGTGCCATAATCCTCGGTCTCGATGCGACCGTTGCCAGCATAGCCATCGGAATAATCGGAAAATGCCGTACCGCTCTCATAGTCCGCGGCACTCGTGTTGGCGGCAAAAAGCGGGTTAACTGGAACGTCGAGCGCCGGCATGCCGGTAGAGGTCTCATCCAGATCGGTTGCAGCCCAGGAATCGTAGGCAACCTGATGGGCAACGGGCTCATCGAGCCTTGTGACCGGAGGCTTGCGTGCCGCAGGAACAGGCAACTGCTGGGCGCTGTACATAACGGTGCTGTCGGCCGATTTGCCCTGCGTCGCTGCAGCGAGAAATGCCGCCGTTTCGGACGGGTCGCTTGCGGGGCGGGGAGCGGGCGTGGTCGCCGAAGTGAGTGCGGGCGTCGAAACAGGCGACTGCGCAGGAGTCGGCGCAGATGCGGGCTTAGGCGCAAGTGCGGGATTGAGGCTTGACGGACGAGCCCCGCCGCCCATGAGTTCGTCGGCGGTCCACGGGCGATCATTCATCACGTCGTCAAGGCTCAGCGAAAACAGGTCGTCTTCACCCTCATCGAACATGCGGTGCACATGTCCACCAATTGCCGGAATCAATCCGCGACCGGTGCATGATGCCTTGCTCAACGCCATTCTGTTCCACCCTTTCGAAATACTAATGACATCGATTATATGGAACTTTCCAAGCGGCTCGGTCTTGGATTCATGCTTTCCAGAACTCGCGCCCAAAAGGGGAGGGGCAATCCAGGTGAGTGCCTACTTGTCGCCTGCTGCCGCCTTGGCCTCATTGAGGTAGCTATAGAAGCTGTATTTGGAGATGCCAAAGAACTCGCAGGCGCGCTCGCTCGACTTGGAAATGAGGAAGGCGCCGCGACGGTCGAGGTAGCCGATGGCACGAATGCGCTCGTCTTTGGTCATGAGCGCCGCGGGCTTGCCCACAAACTGCTCGCACTCGTGCAGCAGGTCCTCGAGCAGGTCGCCGATGTTCTTGGTAATGGGCTCGGGCTCGGTGTAGCCCGTGCCGCCGGTGCCGGTAAAGGCATCGAGCGAGCGCTCAAAAGCCTTCATGAGCGTAATGTCAAAGTTGATGCCCAAAATGCCGACGGGCTTGCCCTCGTCGTTGCGGATAAAGATGGTCGAGGACTTGAGCAGCTTGCCGTCGGTGGTTTTGGTGAGGTACGGCTCGCGGTCGTGCACGTCGGTGGTGCCCTCGTGCATGGACTCAAACACAATATGGCTGGGGCCGTCACCCAGTTTGCGCCCGCTGACGTGGCCGTTTTCGATCACCACGATGGAGTGGTCCACGTCCTCGGTCTCCAGATCGTGGACGACGACTTCGCAGTTGGGGCCAAATTGGAGCGCCAGGCCGTGTGCAAGGCGCTTGTAGAACTCAATCTGTGCGGGGGTCATGGGTGCCTTCCTAAAAATTAGTTTGGGCTCACTGTGCCATAAACCCCACTTGTTCGCAAATAACGAAATCGTCGCTGTGTTATGTGACCGTTCGGCGGCGAAAAGGTACCGATTACGGCAACAAACAATTTGTTAGGTTTTCCAATCAAAAAGTGTGATAGAACAGTGCTAACAAACTTTTTGTTTGGCATCCACATAAAAGTTCAGCCGTGTGAATGGGATCGGGCTGAAACGCGTATGCGGGGGCCGGCAAGAGAGAACTTAAGGAGTTCACCGTATGGCCGATAAGATCCAGTGGGCGGGCAACACGATGCCCAAGAGCGATGACAAGCACTTGGGAATCATGAGCCTCGACCACGTGAAGAAGGCCCGCGCCTTCCACCAGTCGTTCCCCCAGTACACCGTTACTCCGCTTGCCCGCCTGGACGGCCAGGCCGCGCGCCTGGGCCTGTCCAACCTGTGCGTTAAGGACGAGAGCTATCGCTTTGGCCTCAACGCCTTTAAGGTCCTGGGCGGCTCGTTTGCCATGGCCAACTATATTGCCGACGAGACCGGCAAGGACGTTGCCGACTGCACCTTCGATTACCTGACCTCCGATCAGCTGGCCGAGGACTTTGGCCAGGCTACCTTCTTTACCGCCACCGATGGCAACCATGGCCGCGGCGTGGCGTGGGCTGCCAACAAGCTGGGCCAGAAGGCCGTCGTGCACATGCCCAAGGGTTCTACCAAGCCCCGCTTCGATAACATCGCCGCCGAGGGCGCCACGGTGACCATCGAAGAGGTCAACTACGACGAGTGCGTGCGCATGGCCGCCGCCGAGGCCGACGCCTGCGAGCGCGGCGTCATCGTTCAGGACACCGCCTGGGAGGGCTACGAGAAAATCCCGTCTTGGATCATGGAGGGCTACGGCACCATGGCTTCCGAGGCTGCCGAGCAGCTGCGCGAGATGGCCATCAACCGCCCGACGCACGTCTTTGTCCAGGCTGGCGTAGGCTCGCTCGCCGGCGCCGTGGTGGGCTACTTCACCAACCTGTATCCCGATAACCCGCCCACCTTCGTCGTGGTCGAGTGCGCACCTGCCGCCTGCCTGTACAAGGGCGCTGCCGCCGGCGACGGCGATCCGCGCATCGTGGACGGCGACATGCCCTCCATCATGGCCGGCCTGTGCTGCGGCGAGCCCAACATTCTGGGCTGGGATATCCTGCGCAACCACACCACCGCCTTCGTGTCCTGCCCCGACTGGGTCACCGCTCGCGGCATGCGCACCCTGGGCGCTCCCGAGAAGGGCGACCCGCGCGTCATCTCCGGCGAGTCCGGCGCAGTGACCACCGGCCTGGTCGAGACCCTCATGCTCGATCCCGAGTACGCCGAGCTCAAGGAGCTCATCGGCCTGGACAAGACGAGCTCCGTGCTCTGCTTCTCCACCGAGGGCGACACCGATCCGGATCAGTACCGTCGCATCGTCTGGGAAGGCGAGTATCCGACCTGCTAGCAGACTGACCTGTCCGGAGGCAGCCGGAGGACTTTACTCCCTGCTCGGACAGTCCTGCTCGCACGGAGAGCACATTAAG
>NZ_QSRV01000020.1:0-41596 GCF_003437235.1 Collinsella sp. TF07-1 | reverse complement strand
CTCGCGGCCTCCCCCTTTTTTGCGTTTTATAAAGAGCTGTAATACAAGAACTCGCCTTCTTTTAGCTTGTCTTACTGTTTGGCTGTATTTTGAGTCCTTCTTTTGTATTTGCGCGATAATAACTCCCATTGGCGTTAGGGAGGACTTGATGTTTACCGTTTTTGTCTTGGGCAATATTGCTTCGGGTAAGTCGACTGCCTGCCGCTATCTCGAATCTCATGGCGCCATGCTTATCGATCTGGACGAGCTTGCCAAATCGCTGTATGTGCCAGGCTCCGATATCGTCAATGCCCTCGCGGAAGAATTTGGCTGGGATATTTTGGATGAGGAGGGCGGCATTCGCCGCAGCATCCTCGCTTCTCGAGCTTTCGCTTCTCCTGATTCGGTCGCACGGCTCAATGACCTTGTGCACCCCGTTCTCATTGAACAGCTTTCGCTTAGGATTCTCGATCCGGTTTGTTGTACGGTTTCATCTCCCCGTTATCCCTTTGCGGTTGTCGAGGTTTCTGCTCCGACTGGTTTTGAGGATGCATTTGGCTTGGCTGATGAAATTCTGGTCATCAGCGCCCCTTTGTCAGTTCGTCGCGAGCGTGCTATTCAGCGTGGCATGGAGCCATCTGATTTCGATGCCCGTTCTGCTTGCCAGCCCGATGAGTCTGCGCTGTGCAATCTCGCTACAACGGTGATTGATAATGCCGCAGGCGATAATTCGCTCTTTGAGCAGCTTGACTCATGGCTTGCATGCCATGGGTTTATAGACACTGCGAATAAGGAGGATGCCGATGCCTAAGACACGTTTCTTTGCGTGGTATCGCCTTATACCGCTGGCTGCCGTTTTTGCCTTCGGCCTTATCTCATTCGTTTACTCGTGTGCTCCTGCGGCTTTCTTTAAGCCGCTGTATCCCATTGACTACGAGGCGTATGTAAAGCAATCTAGTATTTCGCATAATCTGGATCCGTATCTGGTGTGCGCTGTCATTAAGTCGGAATCGAATTGGGATCCCGAGGCTGAGTCGAATCAGGGTGCTCAGGGATTGATGCAGCTGATGCCCGAGACTGCCCAGGATATGATCGCCAAGGGTCTTGTCGACGGTGGGGGGTATTCGGCCGACAACCTTAACGATCCTGCTACGAATATCGAGTTTGGCTGCGCGTATCTTTCATATCTTCTAACGTATTTTAACGGGTCGACTGACAGTGCCATTGCCGCCTATAACGCCGGCATGGGCAATGTCGACGGATGGGCGCAGCAGAGTACGTCGCTTCATAATGCAATCACCTTTCCCGAGACGCAGGCGTATCTGATTCGTGTCAATAATGCCTGGGTTCGCTATAAGACTCTCTATCCCGATTGGTTCGTATAGGACTAAGCCTACCGCCTGCGTATACTGCAGATGTATGAGTTAGGAGTATCCATGGCGGAATTTGAAGTAGAACGCGTTGGTGGTGAACTTAAGCGCTTTGGCGTTGAAGGCTCTGACGTGCCGTTTAAGGTCGTGTCTCCCTATGACCCTGCAGGCTCTCAGCCTGAAGCCATTGAGTCGCTTGTGCAGGGTGTGAGGGACGGAGATCGCTATCAGGTTTTGCTGGGCGTGACTGGTTCGGGCAAGACCTTCACGATGGCTAAGACTATTGAGGCCCTGGGGAAGCCGACGCTGGTCATGGCTCCCAATAAAACGCTCGCCGCTCAGCTTGCGAGCGAGCTCAAAGAGTTCTTTCCCAACAACGCTGTGGTCTACTTTGTCTCGTACTACGACTACTATCAGCCCGAGGCGTATGTGCCGCAAAGCGATACATATATCGAGAAAGACTCCTCGATTAACGAAGAGGTCGAGATGCTGCGACATCAGGCGACCGCCTCGTTGCTCTCTCGACGCGATGTAATCGTCGTTGCTTCGGTGTCCTGTATCTACGGTATCGGCTCTCCCGAGGACTATGCGGGGCTGGCGCCGAATGTCGACAAGAAAGTGCCGCTCGAGCGCGATGACTTTATCCATGCACTTATCGACATTCAATATGATCGCAATGACTATGACCTAGCGCGCGGCACGTTCCGCGTGCGCGGCGATGTTGTCGACGTGTATCCGCCTTATGCCGAGCATCCGTTGCGGTTTGAGTTCTTTGGCGACGAGGTTGAGCTTATTGCCGAGATCGATGAGGTTACCGGTGAGATGCTTCGTGAGTACGAGGCCATCCCCGTATGGCCGGCATCGCACTACGTGACCGAGAAGCCGAAGGTCAAGGCGGCTCTGAAATCAATCAGTGAAGAGTGCGAGAAGCGTGTGGCCGAGCTCAAGGCGACCGACAAGTTGCTCGAGGCACAGCGTCTGCAGCAGCGCACCGACTATGATCTCGAGATGCTCGAGACCATGGGTTTTTGTAACGGTATCGAGAACTACTCGCGTCATCTGGACGGTCGAAAACCGGGCGAGCCGCCGTTTACCCTGATCGATTACTTCCCTAAGGACATGCTCTGCATCATCGATGAGAGCCATGTGACGGTGCCGCAGATTCGCGGCATGCACGAAGGTGACCGCTCGCGTAAGGTGACGCTGGTGGAACACGGTTTTCGCCTTCCTTCGGCACTCGATAACCGCCCGCTTCGTTTCGATGAGTTTGAGGCAAGGATCCCCCAGTTCATCTACGTTTCGGCCACGCCGGGCGACTACGAGCTGCGGGTGAGCCAGAACGATGTTGAGCAGATTATTCGTCCGACCGGCCTGCTCGATCCCAAGATCGATGTGCGTCCGGTTCGCGGTCAGATTGACGATCTTGAGGACGAGATTCGCGAGCGCGTTGCCCGCAAGGAGCGCGTGCTGGTGACCACGTTGACCAAGCGCATGGCCGAGGACCTGACCGACCATCTGCTTGATGCGGGCATTAAGGTCAATTACATGCATTCTGATACGGCGACAATGGACCGTGTCGAGATCCTGCGAACGCTGCGCGAGGGCAAGATCGATGTTCTCGTTGGCATCAACCTGCTTCGCGAGGGCTTGGATCTTCCCGAGGTCTCACTGGTGGCAATTCTCGATGCCGATAAGGAAGGCTTCTTGCGCAACCGCCGTTCGCTGATTCAGACGATTGGCCGCGCGGCCCGTAACGCCGATGGCGAAGTCATCATGTATGCTGACGTTGTGACCGATTCGATGAAAGAGGCCATCGAGGAGACGCAGCGCCGTCGCGAGATTCAAATGGCATATAACGAAGAGCATGGCATTGTGCCCAAGACGGTGCGCAAGGCCATCAACGACATCTCAAGTTTTATTGCCGAGGCCGAAAAAACCGTGGGTTCCAAGGGACGCTCGAAGGGCGACTCTCTTGGCCATGGCGCATTCTATACGCCCGATGAGTCGGGCGAGGGTGGCGTGCCGGAAACGGTGGCGCCCGAGCAGACACTTGCGGAGCAGTTGGAAGAACTGCCGCATGACGAGCTCGTGCGGATCGTCGAAACCATGGAAGAGGATATGCGTAACGCTTCTGCCGCCATGGACTTTGAGGAGGCGGCGCGCCTGCGCGATGCCGTCGTTCAGATTCGGGCGATGCTCGAGGGTGCGTCTGAGGACGAGACGATCGAGCGCTTACGTTCGCAGGCTCGCAAGGGTTCCACGTTCGCATCGGGCAGAAAACGCCAGGGTGCACGGTTTAAGAAATAGCGAACATGCCCCGAGTTCCCTGCGGAGCTCGGGGCATGCGTCTTTTGCGCGCTGGAATTCGTGCGTTAGAGGTCTGCGATCAGGGCTTCGGCACAACGGATGCCGTCGGTGGCGGCGCTCATGATGCCGCCGGCATATCCAGCTCCCTCACCGCAAGGGTAGAGGCCCGGGGTCGACACGGCATGGCATGTTCGGTCTCGGGTGACGGTGACCGGTGAGCTCGAGCGAGTCTCCACGCCGGTAAGGACAGCATCGGAGCGGTCGTAGCCTCGTAGCTTTTTTCCAAGTAGGGGAAGTCCCAGGCGGAGCGACTCGACGATATGCTGCGGCAGGGCTTCGTCAATTGCCGTCCAGGTCACACCGAGCGGATAGGTGGGCTTTACCTTTCCGGGCGCCTTGCTGGCGCGTCCTGCGAGGAAATCTCCGACGAGCTGTGCCGGTGCGTTCCAGTTGGAACCGCCCAGGCGGTAGGCGGCCGCCTCGCAGGCGCGCTGGAGCTCGATGCCGGCGAGTGGGTCATCGTTGGGAAGGTCCTCAGGCGTGACGTTAACGAGCAGGGCGGCATTTGCGTTGCGTCCGTCGCGGGCATTGAGACTGGCGCCGTTGACGCACAAGTGGCCCTGCTCGGAAGAGGCGGCGACAACCTGCCCGCCGGGACACATGCAAAACGAGAACACGCTGCGGCCGTTGGGAAGATGGGCGACGAGCTTGTAGGGGGCTGCTCCGAGGGCAGGATGTCCCGCCGAGGCTCCGAATTGGGCTCGGTCGATGTCGCGCTGCGGATGCTCGATGCGAACGCCCATGGCAAAGGTCTTTTGTGCGAGGACCACGTTGTGGTCCTTAAGGAGCTCAAAAATATCGCGAGCAGAATGCCCGCAGGCGAGGATGAGGTGCTTTGTCTCGATTGGCTCGCAAGCGGTGTCTTGGGACGATTGGACATCAATACCGGTGATGGCGCCAGACGCGTCGATGCGAATGTCGACGAGCTTCGTTCGATAACGGACGACACCTCCGAGCTGCTCGATGCGCTGGGATATAGCGGTGACGACCGTGGGAAGGATGTCGGAGCCAATGTGCGGCTTGGCATCCCACAGAATATCGCGGGGCGCACCCGCCTCGACGAAGGTTTCGAGGATAAGGCGATGGGCGGGATTTTTGGTTCCCGTATTGAGCTTGCCGTCCGAGAAGGTCCCCGCGCCGCCCAGGCCAAACTGGATATTGCTCTCGGGGTCGATGATGCGCTCCTTTAGAAAGAGGTCGATCGCCTGCGAGCGGCGAAATGCCGGGTCGCCGCGCTCGATGAGCAAGGGCTTCAGACCTGCTTCGGCGAGCGTAAGCGCAGCGAAAAGGCCGGCGCATCCGGCGCCGACAACGACAGGGCGTTCTTGAGGTGCGTCGGAGGCGGGGGAGGGGAATGAAGGCTCATCGTCTTCTATCGCGCGTACGCGCGAGCGGTCACGCTCGGCAACGCTGTCGATCGCTTCTCGCTCGAGGTGGGGACTAGTCAGCTCAACACGAAAGCTCAGGATAAAATGGACGTCTCGTTTTTTGCGAGCGTCGATTGACTTGCGGTGGAGCTCGATGGACTTGATCTCGGAGTCCTTGCAACGTAGGACGCACTTGGCGACTCGCTTGCCAACAATGAGACAGGCATTTTCATCGCCGGCTTCATCGAGCGACGCGTTGACTTGGGTGATTTCAATCATCGAGGTCTCCTTAGAGGCAAGAAAGAGGCCGTCCGGTATCCCAGACGGCCCGAATGCGTTTTTGATTATAGACTGCGCGGCTACAGGCTGCTTGCAGCGCGAATGCCCGAGATCCAGGCCCACGCAAGGTTAAAGCCTCCGCAATCGGCGTCGATGTCGAGCGCTTCACCGCAGACGTAAAGCGGGGCGTCGACAACGCTGCGCGCGCGTAGGCTGGGTGTTGAGATGCTCTCGACAGATATGCCACCACGCGTGACCTGTGCTGAGCGCTCCTCGGCTGTTCCCTCGACGAGCAACTTAAAGTGTTTGAGGATCGAGACCAGGTGGATGACATCGTTGGAGCCTGGATGGCACTGCTCGAACGCTGTGCAGACGACGCGGGAGAGTTGCGGGGCGAGCATGCCGTCGAGCCAACGGGGATCGCGGGGTGAAAAGCGGCCGAGCAGTTCAACGCGTCGGTTGAGCGTATCGAGCAGCTCGTCTTTGGAGAGGTCGGGGAAAACGTCGAGCAGGATCGTATCGCCGTGCTGGATACGACGAGAGAGGTTGAAGACAGCGACACCCGAGATACCGAAGGTTCGAAACAGCACTTCACCGTCTTCGTGCCAGAGCTCATTATGATTGCGGGCGAGCGTCAAGCGGGCACGGACGCGCAGGCCATCCAACGTCTTGAATGCCGCCCGATCGCCAACGACCGTTGCCGATACGGGGCAGAGGATGGGGCGCAGTGAAGTGAGGGGGAGGCTAAACGTATCGGCGATACCGGTGGGGTTGCCGCCCGTGGCGATAATTACGGCATGTGCCTGCAGGGCCTCGTTCTTGCGAGGGACATCGGCGAGCGCTTTCCGAAGCGAGCGGAGCTCCGATTTTCGGTCGTCGTGCTTTTTTGCCTTGAGTGCCCGCGCTGGACGGTCTATTTGGAGTGCCCAGCCTTCGGAAGCTTTGTGCGCCGAGGCAACGTTGGCTCCGCAGATTAAGGTGATACCTAGGCGGTCGCAAACGCTGAGAAGCGCGTCGCGCACCGATTCGGCGCGAAGGGAGCGCGGGTACAGCCGGCCTTCCTCGGAGGTTGTCATGATGCCCAGCGAGGAGAAGAAACCCATAAGCTCTTGTTCGGGCTGGGGGCCCATGACGGATGTGACGAATGCTGGGTGGTTATACCGCTGAGGATCGATCGATTCGTTGGAGAGGTTGCAGCGGCCGTTACCGGTCGCAAGGAGCTTAAGGCCGCAGGCGACATCGCGCTCAACGATGCAGACGCTTTTGCCAGCGCGTGCGGCCGTAATGGCGGCGGCGAGGCCTGAAGCCCCGCCGCCGATTACCAAGACGTCATAGAGGGCGCTCGCGTTCACTTAGGCCTCGTCGGTCTCGTGCGGGGTAATAGCCTCGACGGCAGAGACTGCCTTGGGCAACATGCCATCGGGCAGCGCGGTCTCGACCTCGCCCTTATCGCAGGCCTCGGCGAGTGCCGGATTAATGGGAAGCTGGCCCAAGATGTCGAGGTTATAGCGCTCTGCGACCTCGGGGAGCTTGCTCTTGCCAAAGACCTCGATCTTCTTGCCGCAGTCGGGGCACTCAATATAGCTCATGTTCTCGACAATGCCCAGAATGGGGACGTTCATCTTCTCGGCCATGTTGACCGCCTTGGCGACGATCATCGAGACCAGATCCTGCGGGCTCGTGACGATGACGATGCCGTCGACCGGCAGCGACTGGAAGACGGTGAGCGCGACGTCGCCTGTTCCCGGAGGCATGTCGACCAGCAGGTAGTCGATGGGGCCCCACGAGGTCTCGCTCCAGAACTGCCTAATGGCGCCTGCGATGACCGGACCGCGCCAAAGGACGGGGTCGGTCTCGTTTTGGAGCAGCAGGTTGGAGCTCATGACCTTGACGCCGTGCTCGGAGATTTCGGGCAGCATAAGGTTGCCAAGGGCATGGACGTGGCGTCCACTCATACCGAACATCTTGGGGATAGAGGGACCGGTGATGTCGGCATCGAGGACGCCGACCTTGTGGCCGTGACGGGCAAGCTCGGTGGCGATGGCACCGGTGACAAATGACTTGCCGACACCGCCCTTGCCGGAAAGCACGGCGATGACGCGCTTGACCTCGGACAGCGTGTTCTCCTCAAATTGCGACGGCGACGTTTGTCCGCCGGCGGCCTGTGCGTGTTCGCAACCCATGTATGACTCCTTTGTATATGCTGGGGCCGGGGCCCCGCGATGTGACACGAGCGTCATTGTACCCTCGTTTGCGAGCGGGAGTCATTTGCGATGCGTTTGGGCCGAGCGTGCTTGCAATACGATGGGCCCAAGCGAATGGGCGGGCTTACTGAACTATGCTGGCGAACTCGAGGTATTGCATGCGCTGCAGCTTGTCGATCGTCGAGGCGTAGGGGCTGTCTTCCGATTCCAAGTCGTAGCGCAGCCCGTCGGCACCGAGATAGCCGGCGACATTGATGGTGGGCACATCTGACCTTGTCGCAAGCAGGGCCTTTTGGTAATTGGTGAGCGGGGCGCCGATCTTATTAAGGGTAATGGCTGCAATCTCGTTTGCCCCGACGGTGTCGTAGACGTTGAGCTCGGTATTGCCGGCGATCTCATAGTTAGCCCAGACGAGATATGTCGACTGATAGATACGGAAAGCGTGGCTTGCCGTATCTTCCTGAGGGTACAGCTCGTCGTTGAGAGTCGTTGCGGCGCTCGGCTGATGGTCGCCAAAAAAGACAAGAACAACCGGTCTGCCGATGTTGCGGAGCTCGTTGATAAAGTACTCGAGGTCCCGGTCGGATGCGTTGATGCAGGTGAGATAGGTGTTGAGCGCGCTGTTGGCGCCTTCGCTGGCTCCCTCGACCCAATAGTTTGTCAGCTCTTCGGCGGGAACGGTGCCATAGTCGTAGCCGCCGTGATTTTGCATCGTGACGTCAAAGATGAACTGCGGCGCTTCGTCGGTTCTAAGCAGGTCGAGTATCTTGTCGTAGGTGGCGTAGTCGCATACGCCGGCATGGTAATAGGGCGCACCTTCGAAATCGCCGATTGAAAGAAAGTCTCCAAAGCCCAGCTGCTGATAGATTTTATCTCGATGGTAGTTGACGGGGTTTTGCGGGTGCATAGCGGTAGTGGTATACCCAAGCTCTTTAAGGTCCTTTGCCAGGCTGTTTACGCCATTCATCTGATACAGCTGATAGGGGATCTTGCCTAATCCGACAAAGGCCGTTGTCGCTCCGGTCAAAAATTCGAATTCGGAGTTCGCCGTTCCGCCACCGGCGACCGAAGCGAGCATGGTGCCGCGAACAAGTGTGTCGGGAAGCGAGTTGTAGAATGCGGGGCCGGTGTACCCGGCCGCCTGGAGCTGCTCAAAGCACGAAAGGTCGCTAAAACTCTCATTCATGACGGCAACAATCGTCGGCTTGATTTCATTGAACTGGGCAACGGCCGCCGCGCGCTGCTCGCTCGAGCCATATGTGCTGTCGTAGGCGGCGGCGAGCTCCTGCTCGATGCTCTGCGCCTCATCGGGCGTATAGTCTTCGGGCTTCTCAATGGGCAACTCGTTGACCATTTCGGTGAACGAAGTGATAAAACCCTGAGACGCATACGTGGTGATGGGCTGCCAACGGTCAAATCCAAAATCCAGCGCCTGCTCCAAGTCGATGTTGGAAAAGCCTGAGAGCCCCACAACGGTCACTAGCAGAAAAGCACAGAGGTTAGTGGCGATAGCGGGGAAGACATGGGTGGGCGTACGGAGCTTTCGCGGTCGGATGAGCGAAAGAAGCCCCAGGGAAATCTCCAGCAGGGCGAGAGAGGTTACGATTCCGGCGGTAAAGGTAAACTCGTATCCCTCGCTCACTTCCATTGCGGTGCCAAGGGCCAAGATATCGCTTGGCAGGATGGCTTCGCCTTTAAACGTTATGACGAAGTGCTCGGCAATGCCAAGGATGCAGCAGACGACGGGCACGAGAGCCATGACGCCTCCATGACGCTGTCCCACCAAATAAAGGGAGAGCAGAACCGTCGCGAGCAGCCCGACGGAAAACCCGAATGAGTTGGCGGGAATGCGATAGAACGTTTCGTTGCAGGCAATTTCGAGTGAAACGAACGAGAGCGCTGAAACAGCGGCGATGACAAGGATGTCACGGCAAATACAGGCAACCGTTCCCGTCGCAAGGTCGGTGTGGTCGATAAGTCCCGAAACCAAGGGCTCGACAAGAAGCATGACGGCGGCAGCACCGAGCGCCGAATAAGAAAGGACCCATAGGGAGCTGCCCTCATTTACGAGCAATTGATTCGTAACCCATGCAGCTACCACGCCGAGCGGGATGAGGAGCGTCGCGCACCAAAAGACGCGGGCAATGGGTGGCTTTTCGTTGCGTTTGATTGAAAAATACACGCGCACGACGACGGCGGCCACGATAAGGACGGCGATGAATATGGGCAGATTGGCCATGTCGCTCGAAGTGATTTCAAGGGGGATATCTTCGGTCATGGACGTTCCTCTGGTACAGCAAATTAAGTTCAGTATTAGATTACTGTAACCTTTCCACGGCATTTCGAGAAACAAAGCGCCCGATACGCAAAGCTAAAGGTCTGCGAATCTTGTATTACGAACATCTGTGCGCGTCGAGTGCGCTAAACTCATCGGCAGTATGATTCGATGCAATAGGAGGCAAGGAGCTTCCATGTCTGATTCCTCTATCGTTATTCGCGGCGCTCGTGAGCACAACCTCCGTGATATCGATGTTTCCATTCCGCGTGACCAACTCGTGGTCATTACCGGTCTTTCTGGCTCGGGCAAGAGTTCGCTGGCATTCGACACTATCTATGCCGAGGGCCAGCGTCGATACGTCGAGAGCCTTTCGAGTTATGCGCGCCAGTTCTTGGGCCAGATGGACAAACCCGACTTGGATTCAATCGACGGCCTTTCGCCGGCGGTGTCGATCGACCAAAAGACGACATCTAAAAACCCTCGCTCGACGGTTGGCACCGTAACCGAGATTTATGACTATCTGCGTCTGCTGTTCGCCCGTGTGGGCACCCCGCACTGTCCCGAATGCGGCCGCGTCATTGAGCGCCAGACGACCGACCAGGTCGCCGATAAGGTCCTGGCGGCGGGGGAGGGCCGCCGCGCGTTTGTGCTGGCACCGGTGGTGCGCGGGCGAAAAGGCGAGTACACCAAGCTGTTTGAGGACCTTCGCGCCGAGGGCTTTAGCCGCGTGCGTGTCGACGGCGAGGTTCGCTCGCTTGATGACCCTATCGATTTGGATAAGAAATTCAAGCACGATATCGAGGTCGTGGTCGACCGCATCGTGATTCGCGAGAACTCGCTGGGCCGTATTGCCGAGTCCGTTGAACAGGCGACTGCGCTGGCGCACGGCAATGTGAACGTATACTTGCTGCCCGACCGCGACGCTCCCGAGGGGACCGAAGGCGAGTTGCTGGAGTATTCGCTGGCGTTAGCGTGCCCGGAGCATGGACACTCCATCGATGACCTGCAGCCGCGTGATTTCTCGTTCAACGCGCCCTATGGCGCGTGCCCCGAGTGCGATGGCCTGGGCTTTAAGAAGACGGTCGATGCCGAGGCCCTAATCGAAGACCCCTCGAAGTCGATCGCCGACGGGGTCTTTGGCAGCCTGTTTGGCAACTCTAACTACTATCCGCAGATTTTCGCTGCGGTCTGCAAACACTTTAAGGTGAGCGTCGATACGCCGTGGGAGGATCTGCCTCCGCGGGTGTGTCGTGCGTTTTTAGACGGCATGGGCGACCAGAAGATTTCGGTCGACTATCAAAAGCTCGATGGGCGCCGCAGCCAGTGGGACACCAAGTTCTCGGGTGTGCGCAATATCCTGTACGAGCGCTATACCGAGACGACGAATGAGAACACCAAGGCGCGCTTGGAGAAGTACATCCGCGAGGAGCCGTGCTCGAGCTGCCACGGCGCTCGTTTGCGCCCCGAGATGCTCGCCGTCACCGTGGGCGGCAAGTCCATTTACGAGGTTTGTTGTCTGTCGTGCCGTGAGTCGCTCGAGTTTTTTGAGGGCCTGGAACTCACCGAGCGCCAACAGTTTATCGGCGGACGCATCGTCAAGGAAATCCTGGAGCGCCTGCGTTTTCTGGTCGATGTCGGACTCGACTATCTGACCCTCGATCGTGCCTCGGCGACGCTTTCCGGAGGCGAGGCCCAGCGCATTCGCCTGGCAACGCAGATCGGCGCCGGCCTCATGGGTGTCCTGTACATTTTGGACGAGCCATCGATTGGCCTCCATCAGCGCGATAACGAGCGCCTGATCAAGACGCTTGAGCGCCTACGCGATATCGGCAATACCGTCATCGTCGTCGAGCATGATGAGGATACGATTCGTGCTGCCGACTATGTGATCGACATGGGCCCCGGCGCGGGCGTGAACGGCGGACACGTAGTCGCGGCGGGAACGCCTGCCGATATCATGGCGTGTCCCGAGTCGATGACGGGCGCTTATCTGACCGGCAAACGAATGATCCGGGTTCCCGATGAGCGCCGCAAGCCCGGTCGCGGCTGCCTTAAGATCACGGGCGCCCGCGCCAACAACCTCAAAAACGTTACCGCCAAGATCGAGTTTGGTACGCTTACGGTCGTTACCGGCGTGTCGGGATCGGGTAAGAGCTCCCTGGTTACCGACACTATCGCACCTGCCCTTACGAATGCCATTCACCGTTCGACGCGCCCTGTGGGTCCGTATAAGAAAATCGAGGGCATCGAGTGTATCGATAAGGTTATCGATATCGACCAGTCGCCGATTGGCCGCACGCCGCGTTCCAACCCTGCTACGTACATTGGCCTGTGGGATGATCTTCGCGCGCTGTTTGCGAGTACGCCGGAGTCGAAGGCGCGCGGCTACTCGCCGGGACGTTTCTCCTTTAACGTGAGCGGCGGTCGCTGCGAAGCATGCAAGGGCGACGGACAAATTAAGATCGAGATGCACTTCCTTCCCGATATCTATGTCCCCTGTGAGGTCTGCGGCGGCAAACGCTATAACCGCGAGACGCTTGAGGTCACCTACCGTGGTAAGACCATCTCGGACGTGCTCGACATGAGCGTCACCGAGGCACTGGCCTTCTTTGGGAATATCCCGCAGATTAAGCGCAAGCTCCAGACGCTGTACGATGTAGGCTTGGGCTACGTGAGCCTGGGCCAGCCCGCTACGACGCTCTCGGGCGGCGAGGCGCAGCGTGTGAAGCTCGCCAAGGAGCTTCATCGACGCCAGACGGGCAAGACGTTCTATATTTTGGATGAGCCGACGACCGGCCTTCATTTTGAGGACGTCCGCCAGCTGCTCGATGTGCTGCAGCGCTTGGTCGATGCGGGCAACACGGTGCTGGTGATTGAACACAACCTTGATGTCATCAAGGTTGCCGACCGCCTGATCGATATGGGCCCCGAGGGCGGTAACGGCGGCGGAACCGTCGTGGTTTCGGGCACACCGGAGCAGGTTGCGGACTGTCCGCAGAGTTATACGGGCAAGTTTTTGGCGCCGTTGCTCAGGCGTGACCGGGCGCGTCAGGCTCAACTTGATGCTCAATAAATAGGCGATTCAGTTTATGGGCGCCATCGACTCCTTGTGATTCGATGGCGCTTGCTGTGTCGAAGTGACGTATGCAGCCGAATTGGACATATACTTAATCCTTGCGTCCGAATGCGAGGGAAAGGATATGCCATGGCAAAGGCTGTAAAGACGCCAAAAACCAATGCGATGCGCGAGCTGGAAAGCGCCGGCATTTCCTATGTTCTACATACGTACGAAGACGATGGTGATGAGTCGGCGGGCCTGGGGGTCGCGATTTCGGAGCAGCTTGGCGAGGAGCCCGGACAAGGATTTAAGACCTTGGTCTGCGTGACGCCGTCCAACGACCACGTCGTGTGCTGCATCCCTGTTGCCGACGAGCTCGATCTAAAGTCCGCCGCGCGTGCCGCGGGGGAGAAGTCCTTGGCCATGGTGCATGTGAAGGATTTGCTTGCGGCGACTGGCTACGTTCGCGGCGGCTGCAGTCCGGTCGGTATGAAAAAACGCTGCCGGACGCTCATTGATGAGACATGTGTCCTTTGGGATACCATTTTTATTTCGGGAGGCAAGCGTGGTTATCAGCTTGAGCTTGCACCTGATGATTTAATTGCATTTTGCGGGGCGACGGTCGCCCCGATTACGAGAGAGGACTGAGCGATGCCGCAGGAAGAATTGAAGTGCGGAGCTCATTTTGCAAAAGAATCTGCGCCTCAGACACCCTCATCCGAAGCTTCTTCGTCGCGAGACGACACTGACGACATGGGCTCGTCGGACTACTCCACGGTTGGTCGTTCCGCCGGGCTTATGACCATCCTGACCATCGTGTCTCGCGTCACCGGTTTTATCCGCACGTGGGCAATGGCGGCCGCTATCGGCATGTCGCTGCTCTCGTCTTCCTATCAGGTCGCCAACAACCTGCCCAATATGCTCTACGAACTCGTGATGGGCGGCATGCTCGTGACGGCGTTTTTGCCCGTGTACATGGGCGTGAGGCGTGAGCAGGGTCGCGAGGCCTCTAACGAGTACGTGGGCAACCTGCTCGGTATTCTGCTATTGGTGCTGGGTGGCATTTCGTTGCTGGGGACCGTGTTCGCCCCGGGCTTTATCTGGACGCAATCGTTCCTTTCGGGTGACGGCGGCAGCATGGATACCGCTGCGTTCATGTTCCGTTTCTTTGCCATCCAGATTCTGTTTTATGGTTTGGGCTCGGTGTTTTCGGGCGTCCTCAACGCACACCGCGACTACTTCTGGTCGACGTTTGCCCCGGTCCTCAACAATGTGATCGTCATTGCGAGCTTTATGGGCTTTGCGCCCGTGTCCGCACAGTTTGGCGAACGTGCCGGCATCATCTTGATTGCGGCCGGTACGACCCTCGGTGTCTTTGTTCAGATGGCATGTCAGATCCCCGCGCTTGGCAAGCACGGCGTGCATCCCCATATCCATATCGACTTTAAGGACCCCGCACTGCGCCAGACGATTGCGCTCGGTATCCCGACGCTGCTCGCCACGGTGTGCATGTTTGTCTCGACTTCTATCACCAACGCTGCTGCGCTGGTGGTCCAGCCCGAGACTGGTCCTTCCGTCATCGCCTATGCGCGCCTGTGGTACACGCTGCCCTACGCGCTGATTGCCGCCTCGCTTTCGACGGCGCTCTATACCGAGCTCTCTCACGACGCACAGGAGAAGGATTACGACAGCGTTCGCACGGGCATTTCGCGTGGCGTCGCCCAGATGCTGTTCTTCCTGGTTCCGTTCGCGCTGTACCTGATTGTCTTCGCGCGTCCGCTCAACATGATCTACTGCGCTGGCAAGTTCGATGAGTCCGGTGTGGCGCTGGTGTCCGAGTTCCTTGTCTACCTGGCGTTCTCGCTGCCGCTCTACGGCGTGGTCGTGCTGATGCAGAAGAGCTTCTCTGCCTTGCTCGACATGAAGCCCTATAGCCGCTATTGCCTGTATTCCGCCATCGGCCAGGCCGGCTCGGTTCTGCTGTTTGGCGTTGTGCTGGGCTTCGGTATGCCGGCAATCGCGCTTTCGTATGTCGTCGACTACGTGATCTTGGTCGGCTGTTCGCTGTGGTGGCTGCGTCGCCGCCTGCGTGGTCTTCAGGTTAAATCCATCCTGCATGGCGGTTTCTTTGGCCTTTTGCTCGGTGGCCTGGGTGCTGCCGCAGGCGCCGGCGTCATGTGGGCGCTTGAACGCTTTGTCGGGGCACTTGGCGGCTCGATTCTGATTACTCTTGGCTACGTTTGCGTTGCGGGTGTCGTCTCGCTTGCTGTTACCTTTGGCCTTGCCGTCATCCTTAAGATGCCCGAGGTCTCGGCGCTGCTTCGTCGCAAGTAGGTGCGCGTGGCCGGTCACGACAACATTCCAACGCTTGCCGAGCAGGTTTCGCGCGTTCCCACGCAGCCCGGCTGCTACCTTTGGAAAGACGCCAAGGGCGATGTCATCTACGTGGGCAAGGCGAAAAACCTGCGCGCTCGTATGCGTCAGTACGTGACGCTGCAGGACGAGCGCCAGAAGATCCCGCTTATGATGCAGCTGGTGGCGAGCTTTGACTATATCGTGGTGGAGACCGAGCACGAGGCGTTGGTGCTCGAGCGCAATTTGATTGGTCAGTACCATCCGTACTTTAACGTCGACCTCAAGGATGACAAGAGCTACCCCTTTATCGCCATTACAAAGGGCGACCTGTATCCCGCTATCAAATACACGCGTGAGCGTCATAAGCCGGGAACGCGCTATTTTGGACCTTATACCGATAGCCGCGCGGCACGTGAGACGATAGATACGCTGCGCAAGGTTATCCCCATCTGCTCCGCATCCTGTGCGGAGTGGCGTCGTTGTCGCCGTATCGTCGAGTCCCACAAGGGCGAGGAAGACATCGTCAATATGATTTGCGCGCAAAACGGGCGCCCCTGCTTTGACTACCATGTCGGGCGCGGCCCGGGTGCGTGTGTCGGCGCGATTTCCCCGGCAGACTATGCCAAGAACGTCAAGCGTGTCGAGCGCTTTTTGTCGGGCCATCGCAAGGATGTCGTCGATGAGCTGACCTCCGAGATGACGGATGCCGCTGAGGCGCTCGACTTTGAGCGCGCGGCACGCGTCAAACGTCGTTTGGAGGTCATCAGGGGTCTGGACGATCGTCAGCAAGTCGTTTTTCCCTCCAGTGTCGATATAGATGTCATCGGTTTCTATCGCGAGGAGACCATCTCCGCCGCTTGCGTCTTCGTCGTTCGCGAGGGCCGAACAGTTCGCACCTGCGAGTTCATTCTCGACAAGGGTCTTGATGTTGACGAGGAAGAGCTCCAGTCGGGCTTTCTTAAGCGCTATTACGACGAGACGGCTGATATTCCAGCTGAGGTCAACCTTTCCGTCGAGCTTGAGGATGCGGAGGCGCTGGGGGAGTGGCTTGCGGGCAAGCGTGAGCGTTCCTGCCATCTCCATAGGCCGCAGCGTGGCGAAAAGCACCGTCTGCTCGATATGGCATCCAAAAATGCGCGCCATGCTCTCATGCGCTACATGATGCGAACGGGGTACGCTGACGACCGCACCAATCAAGCGCTCCTGGAGCTCGAAAGTGCGTTGGCGCTGCCATCGCCGCCGTTGCGTATCGAGTGCTTCGATATCTCTACACTGCATGGCACCTTCACGGTCGCCTCGATGGTGGTGTTTACCAACGGGCGCGCCGACAAGAGTCAGTATCGTCGTTTTAAAATTCAGGCCGAATTGGACGAGGCAAACGACTTCGTGTCGATGTCCGAGGTTTTGGGACGACGTTATGCTCCCGAGCGTATGGCCGACGAGCGCTTTGGCTCGCGCCCCGATTTGCTCGTTGTCGATGGCGGTAAGCCGCAATTGACCGCTGCGATCAAGCAACTTGAGGCTCTTGGGCTCGATATACCAGTTTGTGGCTTGGCAAAGGCCGATGAGGAGGTTTTCGTGCCTTGGGACGAGACTCCAGTCGTGCTGCCGACCGGGTCCGCGTCGCTCTATCTAATTAAACAGGTGCGCGATGAATCGCACCGTTTTGCCATCACGTTCCATCGCGAATTGCGCGATAAAGCCATGACGGTTTCGGTACTCGATGACGTTCCAGGCGTGGGACCCACCAGAAAACGTGCCCTTATGCGCCATTTTGGCTCGATGAAGCGTTTGCGCGCGGCGAGCGAGCAAGAGATCGCGGAAGTTCGAGGCATTCCTGCCGATGTCGCCAAAGCGGTTCACGAGGCGCTCGTTGCATGGAATGCCGAGCGCGCCGAGGCGGCGGCAAAGCAATCCGAAAACTAAACACGCCTCTAAACAACTGATATACATGATTGCGTGATTTTCAATCATTTATTTCACGGCGATTACCAGCCGATTCCGGGTTTAATTAACGCTAAAACGTTTGACTAGCCATGGTGAACAACCCTGCTATCCTGCGGGTTGACGAAGACTGATATCTCACCTCGTCGATACATACTGTCTGGCGAATCGTTTGTCAATGAATTCGGTGAACGGTAGTAAATACCGTTCAAGCGTATGTATGTATCGGTCGCCGAGCGCGGCACCTCAGTTGGGTTCGTCGGTAGGTAAGGTATATATCGTCCGCAAGTTGCGCGGGGGCACGTCTAGGTGCTCCCGGGTAAGATTCTCTATTGATAGGAGAAGACATGGCCATCATCAACAAGGGTATGTCCAGGCGTTCGTTCCTCGGCCTCACCGGCAGCGTCGCTGCTGTCGCAGGGCTTGGTCTCACCGGCTGCGGTGGCAGCTCCAACGACGAGGGTTCCGCTTCCGGTTCCACCGATTCCGCCAACCGTGGCGGCGGCGTGATCACCGCTGGTTCCGCTTACGCTCCGTCCAGCTTCGATCCCGCCAGCACCGGCTCCGCTGTGGGCCTGGGTGCTAACTGGCACGTCGTCGAGGGCCTCTACGGCATCGATTACCACGACTACAGCACCTTCAACGAGCTCGCCACCGACGATCCCAAGTCTGTGGACGACACCACTTTCGAGGTCACCATCCGCAAGGGCGCCAAGTTTTCCGATGGCACCGAGGTCACCGCTGACGATGTCGTTGCCTCCTACACCGCTTGCGCCGCTTCCGCTACCTATGCTCCGTTCTTCCAGCCCTTCGAGTCCATCGAGGCCAAGGACGCCAGCACCGTGACGGTCAAGACCAAGGTCCCCAACTTCTCCCTGCTCAAGGATCGTCTGGCCATCGTCCGCGTTACCCCGGCCACCCAGACCGAGGAGGATCGCGCCAAGCAGCCGATCGGCTCCGGCCCCTGGATGTACGACTCTATCTCCGATACCGAGATCACCCTGGTTCCCAACCCCGAGTACAACGGTGAGTATGCTGCCGAGGATAAGAAGATCCAGTACAGCATCCTGACCGACCCCACCGCTCGCGTTACCGCTCAGCAGGAGGGCTCCACGCTCGTTATGGAGCTCGTTACCGCTGACGCCGTCGACCAGCTCGAGAGCGCCGGCTGCAAGATCGATAACGTTCAGGGTTTCGGCACCCGCTTCATCATGTTCAACGTCGCCAAGGAGCCTTGGAACAACGTCAAGGTCCGTCAGGCTGTCATGTATGCGCTCGACACCGAGAAGATGGTCAGCAACACCTTCGCCGGCCTTGCCACCGCTGCCAGCTGCTACCTGCCCAAGAGCTTCACCAACTATCATGAGGCTTCCACGGTGTACAAGACCGACGCCAAGAAGGCTAAGAAGCTCATCGAGGAGTCTGGCATCACCCCGGGTGCCATCACCCTGCGCACCACCGACAACGAGCAGATTAAGGGCATGGCCGCCCAGGTCAAGAACGACCTCGACGCCCTCGGCTTCGATGTGACCATCCAGACCGATACCTCGCCGGCCACCTACGCTGCCATCGACGGCGGCGAGGCCTACGATATCCTCCTTGCCCCTGGCGATCCTTCCTGCTTCGGTGCCGACCCCGACCTGCTGCTCAACTGGTGGTACGGCGACAACGTCTGGATGCAGACCCGTTGCCCGTGGAAGGAGTCCGCTGAGTGGCAGAAGCTCCACGGTCTCATGGACGAGGCTCTTGCCGCCGAGGGCGACGAGCAGCAGAAGAAGTGGAACGAGTGTTTCGACATCATTGCCGACAATGCCGTTCTGTACCCCGTTGTCCACGTCAAGACCGTCTCCGCTTCCTGGGACGATCCGTCCACTGCGCCCAACGGAGAGGCCCTCGATGGCTTCAAGGGCATCGGTACGACGAGCATGTCCTTCAGGGGCGTTGCGACCGTCAAGGCGTAAGACTCGCTTGAGTCTGTATGCAGGATGTCGGTCGTTGGGACCGTATCCTCATAGTTGAAACAAAGACCCGGGCGGCAACGATGTCGCTCGGGTCTTGTAATGAGTATCCGTACTCATATACCAGTTGGTCCTACCGACAAAAGAAAGGGGAGAGAACGTGAACAACTTGCTACGTTTGATTGGAAGGCGTCTTGTGGCGCTGCCGATCATGGCATTGGGCGTCACCGTCCTGGTGTTCTTCCTTATGTCGTTCTCCAAGACCGACCCCGCCTACACGGCGTTGGGTGACGGTGCCTCGCCCGAGGCGGTTGCCGAGTACCATGAGAAGTATGGTCTGGACGACCCCTGGCCCGTGCGCTACGTGCGCTATATGGGCGATTTGATCCATGGCGACATGGGCACCTATGGTGCTGCTCGCAACTCCGTTGCCAAGCGCATCTCCACGGCCCTGCCCGTCACGATGCAGCTGACCTTCATCGGCCTTGCTATCGGTGCGGTCGTTTCGTTTTTACTCGGCGTCATCGCGGCACTGTATCGCGACAAATGGCCGGACCAAGTGATCCGCGTCTTTTCCATCGCCGGCTTGGCAACCCCGTCGTTCTGGCTTGCCGTTCTGTTGATCCTGCTGTTCTCTTCCTACCTTAAGGTGCTTCCGGCATCGGGTGCTCTGCCTCACTTCACCACGAATCCGGCTGGCTATCTGGGACGTATGATCATGCCCGCTATCGCCTTGGCATTTCCGCTGACGGGCCAGATGACTCGTATCGTGCGTACCGCCATGGTCGAGGAGCTCGATAAGGATTATGTCCGTATGGCTCGCGGCGCCGGCGTTCCCGAGAAGGTCGTCGTCGGCATCAACGTTCTTCGCAATGCGCTGATCACCCCGGTCACCACCCTCGGTCTTAAGATCGGTTACCTCATGGGCGGCGCCGTCGTCATCGAGGTTATCTTCAACCTCCCCGGCATGGGCACCGCGATTCTGCAGGGCGTTCAGGGCAACGAGGCGAACCTGGTTCAGGGCGTCGTTATCGTCGTTGCTCTTGCCTTCATCATCATCAACATCGTGGTTGACATGCTCTACCTGCTCATCAACCCGCGCATCAGGACGGTGTAGATTATGGTAAAGATTCGAGAGAAGCAAACCGAGCAGCTCGAGAAGGCTGCCTCCAAGGGGCTCAAGCTCGGTGGCTGGAAGAAGATGACGCTGTCTTCTAAGATTGCCGCCGTCGTGTTGGTGCTGGTCGCCCTGACTGCGATTCTGGCGCCCCTTCTTGCCCCCTATAGCCCGGTCGAGATTTTTACGGCTCGCCAGGCTCCCGGCAACGGATTTATCTTCGGTACCGACGATAAGGGTCGCGACATTCTGTCGCGCATGCTCTACGGTGGTCGTTACTCGCTGATTATCGGCTTTGGCGCCACTGCCATGGCTCTGGTCTGCGGCTCGGTCGTGGGCGCCCTTGCGGCGGTTTCGCGCAAGGCCGTTTCCGAGACGATCATGCGTATCCTGGACATCATCATGTCCATCCCGGGCATCGCCCTCGCGGCCGTCTTCGTCTCCATCCTGGGCAACTCCGTGCCGTCGATCATCTTCGCCATCGGCTTTATGTACACTCCGCAGATTGCCCGTATCGTGCGCGCCAACATCGTGTCCGAGTACGGCGAGGACTATGTCCGCGCGGTCATCGTTTCCGGCGCCAAGGCTCCGTGGATTTTGATCAAGCATGTTCTGCGTAACTGCATCGCCCCGATCATGGTCTTCACCGTTACCCTGGTCGCCGACGCCATCATCTTCGAGGCCTCGCTGACCTTCATCGGCGCTGGTATCCAGGAGCCCACCGCTACCTGGGGCAACATCCTCGCCGACGCCCGCGGCGGCGTGCTCGCCGGCCGTTGGTGGCAGGCGCTGTTCCCGGGCCTGGCCATCATGATCACCTGCCTGGCGCTCAACATCCTCTCCGAGGGCATTACCGACGCCATGGCCGCTGCTCCCTCCGCCGCCCTGGATCCGACCGATTCCTCCAAGCGCCGCGAGGCCGACCTGCTGGTCTCCGACCCCGTTCGCGCCTACAAGGAGCAGGCCCAGTCCCTCTCCGCTCGCCTTGGAGCCCTGCGCGATGTCGAGCTCAAGCGTGACGATCGCCATGTGCCCGACGAGTCTGTCGAACCGATCCTTTCGGTCCGCGATTTCTGCATCCAGTTTGAGCACCACGGTGACATCAACGTTGTCGACCACGTCAACTTTGATGTCCGTCCTGGCCAGACCATGGGCCTGGTCGGTGAGTCCGGCTGCGGTAAGTCCATCACCACGCTGGCCATCATGGGCCTGACCGACGATGACGAGCATCTTTCCGGCGAGGTTCTCTGGGAGGGCCGCGACCTGCTCAAGATGAGCAAGAAGGAGTGGTTCGGCCTGCGCGGTACCGATATCGCCATGGTCTATCAGGACGCCCTGTCCTCGCTCAACCCCTCCATGCTTATTTCCGCCCAGATGAAGCAGCTCACCAAGCGTGGCGGCACCCGTAGCGCCGAGGAGCTCCTGGAGCTCGTGGGCCTCGACCCCAAGCGTACGCTCGAGAGCTATCCGCACGAGCTTTCCGGTGGTCAGCGCCAGCGCGTTCTGATCGCTATGGCCCTTACCCGCGACCCCAAGCTGGTCATCTGCGACGAGCCCACGACCGCTCTGGACGTTACCGTCCAGAAGCAGGTCATCAAGCTGCTCAACGACCTTCAGGCCAAGCTCGGCTTTGCCATGATCTTCGTCTCGCATGACCTGGCGCTGGTCGCCGAGGTCGCCCATAACATCACGGTTATGTACGCCGGTCAGGTTATCGAGCAGGCGCCCACCAAGGAGCTGCTCACCAACCCGATTCACGAGTACACCCGCGGTCTTCTGGGTTCCGTTCTGTCCATCGAGAGCGGTTCGGGCCGCCTGCACCAGGTGCCCGGCGCCGTTCCGAGCCCGCGCGATTTCCCCAAGGGCGATCGCTTCGCGCCCCGCTCGAGCCATCCGCGTATTGGCCTGGACACCCGTCCGGTCTTCAAGCGCGTGCCCGGCACCGAGCACTTCTATTCCGAGCTCCCCGACGAGGTGCTCAAGGCAAATGGTTTGACCCCTCACGCGGAGGTGATGTAGATGAGCGAGACCGCAGTCAACGGCGTCGAGCCGATCATCTTCCTTGATGACGTCCACGTCACCTTTAGGACCCGTACCGGCTCGATTCTGCACCCTAACCTGGTTCACGCCGTCCAGGGTGTAACGATTAAGCTCATGCCCGGTCAGACGATCGGCATCGTCGGCGAGTCCGGTTGCGGTAAGTCCACCACCGCCAACGTCATGTGCGGCCTGCAGGCCCCCACGAGCGGCAAGGTTTACTTTAAGGGCAAGGACGTTACCAAACGTACCGCCGAGGACCGCCGCCACATGGGTCGCGTCATCTCGGTCGTGTTCCAGAACCCGGCCACGGCGCTCAACCCCCGCATGGTCGTTCGCGAGCAACTGCTCGACCCCATGCGCGTCCACAACCTGGGTACCGAGGCCGAGCAGGAGAAGCGCGTCAAGGAGCTCTTGGAGCTCACCGGTCTGCCCAGCTCCGCCGCCGAGGTTCTTCCCGGCCAGCTTTCGGGCGGCCAGCGCCAGCGCGTCGCAATTGCCCGTGCCCTGTCGCTGAACCCCGATGCCATCATCGCCGACGAGCCCACCTCGGCTCTGGACGTTTCGGTCCGCGCGCAGATTCTGAACCTGCTGACCGACCTTAAGAAGGAGCTCGGCCTGGCCATGGTGTTCATCAGCCATGACATCCAGACGGTCCGCTATATCTCTGACGACATCATCGTTATGAATGGCGGCAAGATCGTCGAACAGGGCGAGGCCAAGCAGGTCTTCCAGCACCCCCAGGACCCCTACACCAAGATGCTGCTCGGCGCTGCGCCGTCGCTGCTGCATCCCAAGCTCGGCGAGTAGTCTCGCTTTCCCTCCCGTGCGCCCGGTTCCCTTGCCGGGCGCACCTCCGTTGCGATTTCGAAAGGTTGGGTTCACGAGCCATGCCAAGTGCTCAGGAGCTACAACAGCAATTTGGTGAATATCGAGGCGCTATGCCCCGCCCATCGGATTTCGATCTCTTTTGGAAGGACCGCATGGCCGAGGCCGACGCCGTCGAGCTCGACTACGCGATTGAGGCGGCTTCGGTTGCGGATTCCGCAACCTGTCGGTTTTTCGACCTCTGGTATACCGGCATGTGTGGCGCACGCCTGCATGCTAAGTACCTTAAACCCGTCTCGGATGAGCCCGTGCCATTGGTACTTCAGTTCCATGGATATCCGGGTGCAAGCCGCAGCTGGTTTGAGCAGGCGTCGTTTGCGGGCATGGGCATGGCGCTCATCGCCCTCGACTGCCCCGGTCAAGGAGGTCCCTCCGAGGACATTGGTGGATTTGAGGGCACAACGGTCGCGGGCCATATCGTCGCCGGTATCGACGGCGACCCGGCCAACCTCTACTATGTCCGCTTGCACCAAGATATTCGCATCCTGTGCCGCATCGTTCGCGAGCTTGAGGGCATCGATCTTGCCCACGTATTTGTGAACGGCGCGTCGCAGGGCGGCGGTTTGGGCATTGCGACCTGTGCGCTTAACGGCGAGCTTATCAATCGCGCCGCCATCCTCTATCCCTTCCTGTCGGATTTCCGCCTGGTCTGGGATTTGGACGCCGACGATATTGCCTACGAGGGTCTGCGCTATTGGTCGCGTTGGTTTGACGAGGACTCGACTCGTATCGAGGAATCCTATGCCAAGCTGGCGTACTTCGATTCCAAGAATTTTGCCCCCATGGTCAAGTGCCCCGTGCTGTTTGGCACGGGCACGGCCGATACCGTCTGTCCGCCGGCAACGCAGTTTGCGGTGTACAACAACCTGTCCTGCGATAAGCGTCATGAGTTCTTTGAGGGCTTTGGCCACGAGGAGATTCAGGATTTTGACGATCTGATCATTCCGTTTTTCTGTGAGGGAGGGGAGGCTCATGTCTAAGTGCGAGAGCAATGTTGACGAGCTGATAGTCCCCGGGCTCGTGGGAATTCCCGGAACGGTTTCATCAAGGCTCGCAGAATATCGGGACTGGCACGGCGATGTCCAAGCAGATGTTTCTGATTTAGAGACATGCGCTTCGAATCTTGAGATTCAAGGCCAGGCCATTACGGCGATTGACTTTGTTAACCCCTGCGCTCGTTACTCGGAGATTTCCTTTGAGCTCGGTGACGATGCGGTCCACGCTCGCTTGATTGAGCCTGTTGGTCGTGCCCGAGTATCTGAGCGCGTGCCGCTGTGCCTGATGTTCCACGACATCGATCGGCCTGTGCGCGGCTGGCATCACATGACGAGATTTGCCGCCATGGGGTATGCCGTCCTCGCGCTGGATGACGATGTCGCTGGTGCGGACGACCTGCAGCGGGGGATTGCTTCGCCCGCTTTTGTCAAGCGCGTCCGTTGGGGTTGCGCGATGGCGAAGGTGGCGCGCAATCTTGATGGCATGGACCCCGACCGCATCTTTGCATGGGGCGAGGGTCTTGGCGGCGGAGTCGCGCTGGCGGTTTCTGCTCTGGACGAGCGGGGCCTCGCCTGCACGGCGGTTGCCAATCCGCTTCCTGGCGGCCTCGAGGCGCTGTCGTCTCGGGTGCGCGGATCGGTGCTCATGGGCACATCGCTTATGGATACCGTGAGCGATCCCAAGGATCAGTTTGCCGTATTCAACGGTTTTGAGTGTGACCGGAGGCATATCATCTATGCCAAATACGCTCATGAGCGTATCAATGCGTTCGAAAACGAAGTCGTCGACTTCTTTAACCAAACGTTCTACCCGTGTTCTTTGGCCTAGACGGCCTGGACACTGCCAACAAGAGTGGGTGGCATAGGGCCGCCCGCCAGACAACTAAGGAGATTCTTGTGGCAACTCAGAAATTCACCGGCGTTATCCCTCCCGTCGTTGTTCCCGATACCGAAGACCACCAGCTCGACGTTGCCTCCTTTGAGCGCAGCATCAACCGCATGATCGATGCCGGCGTCGATGGCCTGTTCTTCCTGGGCTCTTCGGGCGAGGTCGTTTTCTCCACCGATGAGCGTCGTCGCCAGATCATCGCCGAGGCCGTTCGTATCGTCGACCACCGCGTGCCCGTCCTGGTCGGCATCATCGATACCGAGACCGAGCGCATGATCGAGCACGGTAAGGTCGCTCAGGAGCTGGGCGCCGATGCGCTTGTCGCCACCTGCCCGTTCTATGCCCTGCAGGGCATGACCGAGGTCGAGGAGCACTTCCGCATCCTGCACGAGGAGCTCGACCTGCCCATCTTTGCCTATGACATTCCCGTCTGCGTTCACACCAAGCTCCCCTGGAAGCTCCTTGCCAAGCTCGGCGCCGAGGGCGTCCTTGCTGGCGTCAAGGATTCCTCGGGTGATGACATCTCGTTCCGCTATCTCGTTCAGGAGAACGAGAAGAACGGCCATCCGATGAGCATCCTCACCGGTCACGAGGTTGTTGTCGACGGCGCTTACCTCGGTGGCGCCGACGGTTCTGTCCCGGGCCTTGCCAACGTTGAGCCCGAGGGCTACGTGCGCCAGTGGAAGGCCGCTCAGGCCGGTGACTGGGCTACCGTCAAGGCCGAGCAGGATCGCCTCAACGAGATCTCCCACATCTGGGATGTCACCTCGGGCGTCCAGGGCTATGCCGGTGGCGTCGGCGCCTTCAAGACCGCTATGAACCTCATGGGCATCTTCGACAGCCCGACCATGCCGCGCCCGGTGAAGGCCATGACTGGCGAGAACGTCGAGGCTATTAAGAAGGTCCTCCAGGACAACGGTCTCCTGTAAAGCTTCCCCAGGCACCCGATCTTGGGGCTCAAGTGGTCGGGCGTGACCCATTAGGTCAACGCCCGACCACTTTCACCCCAACCTCGGGCACCTGGGAAACCTTTATCAACCTGTGGCGATAATTCTGCCCTCATTTCCTGTAGTTGTTTTTATCTCCGAAGGAGAGCGACATGGAGAACAAGTACGTTTGCTCCGTCGATATCGGCGGCACCAAGATTGCGACTGCCATTATGGAGTATCCGGCTGACGGTAGTGTGCCCCATCCCGTTTTTGAGGCCGAGGTTCCCACAGAGGCCCAAGAGGGCGGCGAGGCCGTCTTCCAGCGTATCGAGGCGTCCGTCAAGGCTGCTCTCGAGGCGAATCCCGATGTCGAGGTCCTTGGCGTCGGTATCGGTGCCGCCGGCGTCGTCGATCCCAAGACGGGCGCCATCGCGTATGCCAATGAGATCATGCCCGGCTGGTCCGGCGTTCAGTTGGGGCCGCGTCTGCGCGAGGATCTCGGTCTTCCCGTTGCCGTTGTAGGCGACGTGCAGGCTCATGCTCTGGGCGAGGCCCACTGGGGCGTCGGCAAGGGCAAGTTCTCCGTCTTGTGTCTTGGCATCGGTACGGGCATCGGCGGCGCATATGTCGAGAACGGCCGCGTAATGCAGGGCTTCCATGGTGCTGCCGGCCATATGGGCCACATCGAGTGCTCGGCTGCCGCCGGCATTCCCTGCGCCTGCGGGCGTTCTGGTCATCTTGAGTCGGTAGCCTCGGGCACCTCGATTGGCCGTATGTACGACGAGCGCTTCGGTCGAGTTGACCCCGGCCGTCCTTCGGTCGGTCGCGACGTGAACGACCTGTGCCGTGCTGGCGACGCAAAGGCGACCGAGGTCATCCATGACGCTGGCTTTGCGCTGGGCGCCAGCTTGGGCTCGCTCGCCAATATCCTTGACCCGGAGGTCATCGTGCTTTCGGGCGGTGTGATTCACCAGGGTCCCGATTGGCGCTCGCAGACGTGGAAGGACTCGGTGCACGAGGGCTATGCCAGCCAGGCGCTCGACCCGCTTCAGGACACGCCGATCCTCATCGGTTCTCTGGAGGGCGACGCGCCGCTCATCGGTGCCGCCGAACACCTTCTTGCGTCGTTGAAGTAAGCATAACTACCAAGTGCGCCTTCTGAGGTGCCGCAGATTGACGTGAAAGAGGAGCGAAGCGTACTTCGGTACGCGAGCGACGGTTTGAACGTCAAGGTGCGGTGTCTCAGAAGGCTATTTTGAGAAAGGTTGAGTCGAACATGACCGTTGATCCTTTGATTCAATCCCTGAAGGGCAAGCTCGTCGTGAGCGTTCAGGCCTATATGGGCGAGCCGCTTCGTACGCCCGAAACCATGGCTCAGATGTCTCGCGCCTGCGAGCTTGGCGGCGCCGCCGCTATTCGCTGCCAGGGTCTTGCTGACATCGCCGCCATTAAGGGCCGCTGCGAGGTTCCCGTCATCGGCTTGTGGAAGGATGGACACGAGGGCGTCTACATCACGCCGACGCTGCGTCATGCTCGCGCCTGCGTTGCCGCCGGTGCCGACATCGTGGCAATTGACGCCACTGATCGCCCGCGTCCCGATGGCAAGACCGTCGAGGACACCTTCCGTCCGCTGCACGAGGAGGGCGTGCTCCTGATGGCCGACTGTGCCACCATCGAGGACATTCGCCGTGCGGTTGATATGGGCTTTGACCTGGTATCCACCACGCTTTCTCACGGCGTCGCCGCCATCGACTGCACCATGGCCGATGGCCCCGATCTGCCGCTCCTGCGTCAGGCGACCGAGGAATTCCCCGGTCTTCCCATCATCTGCGAGGGCCGCGTGCACACGCCCGAGGAGGCTCGCGCCGCAATCGATGCTGGCGCCTGGGCCGTTGTCGTCGGCACCGCCATCACGCACCCCACGAGTATTACGAGTTGGTTCAAGGCTGCGCTTGAGGCGTAAGACAGGCCCTGTATCCGCTCGGGGCGGTATACTCAATATAGGCAATTGACCGCGCGGGATCCGGGTTGCTGGGTCCCGCGCTTGTTTTTGGGAGGCAGCACATGCAAAAGGGAGATGCCATGGATGCGGCGGAGCGCTCGGAGCGCATCCCCGATATCGTCATCATCACCGGAATGTCCGGATCGGGCCGCACACAGGCCATGCACGTGTTCGAGGATATGGGCTATTTTTGCATTGATAACCTGCCACCGCGTCTGATTGCCCAGCTTGCCGAGCTCGTTGGCATCAATACGGGCGTGGGCAGGCACCTTGCCGTCACCTGCGACCTGCGCAGCCAGGGCTTGTTCGATGAGCTGCTCGATGCCGTTGCCGCACTCGAGGAGCGCGAGATGAGCTGCGACATCGTTTTTCTCGAGGCCTCTGACGAGGTGCTGATCCGTCGTTATAGCGAAAACCGCCGCCGCCATCCCATTGCCAAGCCGGGGGAGACTACGGCCGATGCGATTCAGCGGGAGCGTCTGCAGCTGCGGGGTGTGCGCGATCGAGCCGATATGATCATCGACACGAGCCGTCTGCGCACCTCTGCCCTGCGTAATAAATTGCGCATGGCGTTCTCCGAGTTGTCCGACCAGCAGCTCATGGACGTTCACGTGTTCTCGTTTGGCTTTAAGCACGGTATGCCCGTCGAGGCGGACATTATGATCGACGTTCGCTTCCTGCCCAATCCGTTCTACGATCCCGAGATGCGCACCATGACCGGTCTCGATAAGAAAGTCTCCGACTTTGTTCTGGACCATCCCAAGACCCAGGAGTTCTGGAAGGCCTGGACGCAGCTGCTCGATACGGTCATGCCCGGCTATATCGCGGAGGGCAAGCCGCAGCTTTCTATCGCCATCGGTTGCACGGGCGGTCAACACCGCAGCGTTGCCATCGCCGAGGCCACGGCGCGTTATTTGGAAGGCGCCCAGTATCACGTGAGCATTTCCCATCGCGACTTGTCGCGCGCGAACACGAAAGCATAGGCCTGCATGTCGTTTACCGCCGAGGTGCGTGACGAGCTCGCGCGCTGCGAACCCGAATGTGAATACTGCGATTTGTCGACGCTTGCCGCCCTGACGCGTGTGAGCGGTACACTTTCGCTGGCCGGCTCCGGGCGGTATCGTTTGACGGTCGCGACCGAGACGGGCGCCGTCGCGCGCACGATGATCACGCTGGCGCATCGTATCCTTAAGCTCAAAACGGAATTCACCGTTCGTAAATCGGTCTTGCATAAGGTCCGTAACTATCTCATTACCCTGCCCGATCAACCCGACCTGGACAAGGCTCTGGTGCTGCTGGGCATTCTCGACCGCAGGGGAGGGCTCGTCGCCGGTGTTCCCCGGCACATCGTTGCCCGTCCCTGCTGCAGACTTGCCTACATCCGCGGCGCGCTCATCGCCGGCGGTTTCGTGGCCGATCCCCGCGGCGACTTTCATTTGGAGATTGCGGTGCAGGGCGAGCAATATGCCAAGGGGCTCTGCGATCTGCTGGAGCAGATTGGGGTCCATGCGCGCGTCAACGCACGGCGCGGGTCCTATGCCGTGTACATTAAGAGCGCCGAGGAGATCGAGCAGCTCCTAAAGCTGGTCGGAGCCAAGCGCAGCGTTGCCGAGATTGAGGAAGCGCGCGCGGTCAAATTGGTTAAGAACGACGTAAACCGTCGCGTGAATGCCGAGCTGGCCAATCAGACCAGAAGTGCGGGCGCTGCTCAGCATCAGCTTGCGTTGATCGATGAGCTCGAACAGCGGGGTTTACGCGACACGCTTCCGGACGCCTTAGCAGTCTTTTGCGACCTGCGCGAGCGCTATCCCGATCTGTCACTGCGCGATCTGGGGGAGATGGCTGACCCTCCCTTGTCGAAGTCGGCCCTCTACCATCGTGTTTTACGTCTTGAAAAGCTCATTGAAGCAAACAAGTAGTTTAAAGTATTGACGTATATACGGATTTAGCTGCTATTTTATTCTTTAAAACGTTTTAACGTAAATTTGATTTTCAATTTCGAGCATTCTCGTGAAATTCAAGTCAAAAAAAAGGTATATTAGGCGAGTGGTTAGTTTGTGGGCCTCAACGGCGGGCGCTGTAGCTTGCGGGGGCCTTACGAAAGGAGACACAATGGCAGTAAAGGTTGCTATTAACGGCTTCGGTCGCATCGGTCGTCTGGCTTTCCGTCAGATGTTCGGTCATGAGGGCTCCGAGATTGTCGCTATCAACGACCTCACCTCTCCCGATATGCTCGCTTACCTGCTGAAGTACGACTCCACGCAGGGCAACTACGCTCGCGATCACGAGGTCGTTGCTGGCGAGGATTCCATCACCGTTGACGGCAAGGAGATCAAGATCTACAAGGAGGCCGACGCCAACAACCTGCCTTGGGGCGACCTCGACGTCGACGTCGTTCTCGAGTGCACCGGCTTCTACACCAGCAAGGCTAAGGCTCAGGCCCACATCAACGCTGGCGCCAAGAAGGTCGTCATCTCCGCTCCGGCCGGCAGCGATCTGCCCACCATCGTGTACAACGTCAACCACGAGACGCTGACCGCTGAGGACAACATCATCTCCGCCGCTTCCTGCACCACCAACTGCCTCGCCCCGATGGCCAAGGGTCTGAACGACTTCGCTCCCATCGTGTCCGGCATCATGACCACCATTCACGCCTGGACCGGCGACCAGATGCCGCTCGACGGCCCGCAGCGCAAGGGCAACAAGCGTCGTAGCCGCGCCTGCGCCGTCAACATCGTCCCCAACACCACCGGTGCTGCCAAGGCTATCGGCCTGGTTCTCCCCGAGCTCAACGGTAAGCTCATCGGTGCCGCCCAGCGCGTCCCGACGCCGACCGGCTCCATCACCAACCTCTACGCTGTCGTTGACAAGAAGGTCACCGTCGACGAGGTCAACGCCGCTATGAAGGCCTACGCTTCCACCATCTCCGAGACCTTCGGTTACAACGAGGACGACATCGTCTCCACCGACATCATCGGCGAGACCCACGGCTCCATCTTCGACGCCACTCAGACCATGTGCTCTGACCTCGGCAACGGCCAGACCCTCGTTCAGGTCACCTCTTGGTACGACAACGAGAACTCTTACACCTCTCAGATGGTCCGCACCATCAAGTACTTCGAGAAGTTCGTTGCTTAATTTAGCTTTTAGCGAATAGCTCGTTGAGCGTCTAAAGAAGGGCGCGGCCTTATAGGGCTTACACCCTAGGGTCGCGCCCTTTTTATAGGAAATCGTCTGCCGTAATGGGAGGCAGACACGTACGAAAGGTAGAAGCAAACATGGCCTTTACCAAGAAGACCGTCCGCGACATCGATGTCGACGGCAAGCGCGTTCTCGTCCGCGTTGACTTCAACGTGCCTATCAAGGATGGCGTCGTTGGCGACACCACCCGCATCAAGGCTGCCCTGCCCACCATCAACTACCTCGTTGAGCACAACGCTCGCGTCATCCTCATGAGCCACCTCGGCCGTCCCGAGGGCACCGGCTTCCAGCCTGAGCTCTCCCTTGAGCCTGTCGCCAAGAAGCTCGCTGAGCTCTCTGGTCTCGATGTTGCCTTTGTCGCCGACACCTACGGCGAGAAGGCTGCTGAGGCTGTCGCCGCCGTCGAGCCGGGCAAGGTCCTCGTTCTCGAGAACGTCCGTTTCGACAAGCGTGAGAAGAAGAACGATCCCGAGATCGCCAAGAAGCTCGCTTCCTATGGTGACGTCTTCGTTCTCGATGCCTTCGGCACCGCTCACCGCGCCCAGGGTTCCGTCGTGGGCCCCGCCGCTTACCTGCCTGCCGTCGCCGGCTTCCTGCTCGAGAAGGAGGTCGACACGCTGACCGGCATCTTCGCCGAGCCCGAGCGCCCCTTCGTCGCTATCGTCGGCGGTTCCAAGGTTTCTTCCAAGATCGGCGTTCTCGATCACCTCATCGACTCCGCTGACACCCTGATCATCGGTGGCGGCATGGCCTACACCTTCTTCCTGGCTCAGGGCCTGACCGTCGGTCAGTCCCTCAAGGAAGAGGACTGGGTCGAGCGCGCCGGCGAGATGCTCAAGAAGGCCGAGGAAAAGGGCGTCAAGATCCTGCTCCCCATCGACAACCGCGTTGCCGATCACTTTGGCGAGGACGCTGTCCCCGAGGTTGTCGCTTCCGACGCTATCCCCGACGATCGTGAGGGCATGGACATCGGCCCCAAGACCGAGGAGCTCTACGCCGAGGCCGTCAAGGGCGCCAAGACCGTGTTCTGGAACGGCCCCATGGGCGTCTTCGAGTTCGACAACTTCGCTCACGGCACCCAGGCTATCGCCGAGGCCGTCGCCGAGGCCGACTGCACCTCGATCATCGGCGGTGGTGACTCTGTCGCGGCTGTCAACAAGTTCAACCTGGCCGACAAGATGAGCTGGATCTCCACCGGTGGTGGCGCTTCCATGGAGCTCGTCGAGGGTAAGGCCCTGCCCGGAGTGGAGGCGCTTCTCGATGCCTAATCGCACCCTTCTTATTGCTGGTAACTGGAAGATGAACAACGACGTCGCCGAGGCCGCCAAGCTCGCCGACGAGCTGGCTCAGGCTCTGCCCGAGGTTCCGGCTGGCGTCGAGGTGCTCGTCTGCCCTCCGACCATTGACATCACCACGGTTCATGACCGCATTCAGGCTGCCCCCATCGCCCTCGGTGCACAGAACGTGTACTGGGAGGCCAAGGGTGCCTTCACCGGTGAGTCCTCTTGCGACATGCTCAAGTCCGCTGGCTGCACCTACTGCATCATCGGTCACTCCGAGCGTCGCGACTACTTCCACGAGACCGACGAGGACCAGAACAAGAAGGCCAAGGCTCTCGTTGCCGCCGGTCTTGTTCCCGTCTTCTGCTGCGGCGAGTCCCTCGAGGTCCGCGAGGCTGGCACCTATGTCGAGCATGTCGTGAACCAGGTCAAGGCTGGCCTTGCTGGTCTTGAGATCACCTGCCCCAAGCAGGTCGTCGTCGCCTACGAGCCCATCTGGGCCATCGGCACCGGTAAGACCGCTACCGCTGAGGACGCTCAGGAGGTCTGCGGCGCTATCCGTGAGACCCTCAAGGAGATGTTCGGCGAGGAGCTCGCTAACGGCATCCGCGTTCTCTATGGTGGCTCTGCCAAGCCCGGCAACATTGCCGAGCTCGTCGCCAAGCCCGACGTTGACGGCGCCCTCGTGGGCGGCGCTTCGCTCAAGGCTGCCGACTTCGCCTCTATGGTCGTCAAGGCAGGCGAGTAGGACATATGGCACAGCGTCATCTTCCTGCACTCCTGATTATCATGGACGGCTGCGGCCTTGCTCCGGCCGATGGCGAGAACGCCGTCGCCGCTGCCAAGACGCCCTTCCTTGATAGCCTGTACGAGAAGTATCCCCACACTACGCTCGGCGCTTCGGGCGAGGACGTGGGCCTTCCCGACGGTCAGATGGGCAACTCCGAGGTGGGTCACCTCAACATCGGTGCCGGCCGCATCGTGTTCCAGGAGCTTTCGCGCATCAACAACGCCATCAAGGACGGCTCCATCGCCAAGAACGAGGTCTTCGTCAAGGCTATGGACGACGTCAAGGCCGAAGGCAAGACCCTGCACCTCATGGGCCTTATGAGCCCTGGCGGTGTTCATTCTCACATGAACCACGTCGAGGCTCTGGTCAAGATGGCTGCCGAGCATGGTGTCAAGACCGTTCGCGTCCACGCCTTCATGGATGGCCGCGACGTTGACCCGCAGTCCGGTGCCGGTTACATGAGTGAGTTCTGCGCCTTCCTGGCTAAGATCTCCGAGGAGACCGGTTGCGACGCTCGCGTTGCCACCGTCTCGGGCCGTTATTGGGCTATGGACCGCGATAATCGTTGGGAGCGCATCCAGCGCGCCTACGACGTCATGGTCAACGCGTCCGATGCTGATACCGACCCCGTTGCCGGTATCAAGGCGTACTACGAGAAGGATCCGCGCGGCGACGAGTTCGTCGAGCCCTTCGCTGCCCACAACGAGGGCATTCACGAGGGCGACGCGGCCATCTTCTTTAACTTCCGTCCCGACCGCGCTCGTCAGATGACTCGCGTGTTCACGGATAAGGAGTTCGACGGCTTTGAGCGCGAGCAGATCAAGCTTTCGCACTTTGTGACGATGACCGAGTACGACCCGACGTTTGACGTCGAGGTCGCCTTCCCCAAGACGTTCCCCGAGAACGTTCTGGCCGACGTTATCGCCGCCAATGGCCTGAAGCAGCTGCATACCGCCGAGACCGAGAAGTACGCCCACGTGACGTTCTTCCTCAACGGCGGCATCGAGGAGCCCAAGGAGGGCGAGGAGCGCGTGCTCGTCGCTTCCCCCAAGGTCGCTACCTACGATCTGCAGCCCGAGATGAGCGCTCCCGAGGTGACCGAGAAGCTCGTCGCCGCCATCAACGAGGATCGCGCTGATTTCTACATCGTGAACTTCGCGAACTGCGACATGGTTGGTCACACCGGTGTCTTCGACGCCGCCGTTAAGGCCGTCGAGGCTGTTGACGATGCCCTGTCCAAGGTTGTCCCGGCGATTCTCGCCAAGGGCGGCTTTGCGCTGATTACCGCCGACCACGGCAACGCCGATCACATGTTTGACGTTGCTTCCGACGGTTCCAAGCATCCGTTTACGGCTCACACCACCAACCGCGTGCCGTTTATCATCGTTGATGAGAAGGCCAAGCTCACCGGTATCGAGGACGGCCGTCTCTCCGATATCGCTCCGACCATGCTCACCATGGCTGGTATTGAGCCTTCCGCCGAGATGACGGGCCGCGTGCTCGCCACCGAGGCCTAAGTGAAAACTCCAAGCGTTTTCATGCGAGGGGGTTGCCCAAATTCGGGCAACCCCCTTTTTGGTATTTCTGCCATTTCTACCCCGTCCCTAAATGGCAGGTGGGGGAGTGTTGGAGGTTGTGGTACAGTACTGGAGTTTGAATTGTTCTATTAAGGAGCTTATCTATGGGTCCGTTCCAGATTCTTCTGTTTGTCGTTTGGGCTGTCTCTGCCGTGGCGCTGACGATTCTCGTCCTGATGCATTCCGGTAAGGGCACCGGCGTTTCGGATATGATCGCTAGCTCGCTGTATAACTCCAGCTCTGCCACGGGCGTCATGGAGCAGAACCTCGATCGCCTGACGGTAATTATGGCCGTTGTTTTTGCCGTGTGCGTCGTCCTGTGCATGTTCTTCTTCCCGCAGGGCATCGTCGGCTACTAAGCATCGGCGTATATACGTTTGAAAAGGGTCTCGCATGTGCGGGGCCCTTTTTGTTTACAGACTTGTAACAGAGCCAGAATATCACCACATACTTCGCCCAACTAAAGAAATTCTCGACCGTTAACCGGAATTAGCCCCAAATTGTGCATAAAATGCGCTACTGTATTGCAAAACGTTGGCCCGCATTGCATAACCAGCCATAACGGCGGACCGCGTTTGAATGGTTCGATTGGGCTGTCTCGACGTTGCCCGGCCGAATTCACTTTGTCCTATCTCATAAGGAGGATGGCATGGCTGATTCTATGTTCCACCAGCCCGTTATGGGTCGTCGCGCCTTTGTTGGCGGCACCCTCGCTGCGAGCTCCATGGCTTTTCTTGCCGCGTGCGGCAAGAAGGGCGGCGACGCTTCCGGATCTGACTCCGGTTCGACGCTGAACTTCTACATCAACAACCCGGTCTGCATCGACCCCTACAACGTCCAGGAGGATCAGGGCACTCAGGTCGAGTACCAGCTCTTCGACGCTCTGACGGAGTACGACCCCGAGAAGGGCGAGATCGTTCCGCTGGCTTGCGAGTCCTTTGAGGCTAACGACGACGCCACCGAGTTCACCTTCAAGATCAAGAAGGCTAAGTTCCACAACGGTGACGACGTTACCTCCAAGTCCTTCAAGCTCGGTTGGGAGCGTCTAGTCAACACCAAGTCGGCCATCGCCACCGAGTATGGTCCTTCCGAGGTCTCCTATCACCTTTCCATGGTTGAGGGCTATGACGATCTGCTTGCCGGCAACGCTACCGAGCTCAGCGGTGTTACTTGCCCCGACGATGAGACCCTCGTCGTCAAGCTGTCTTCCGCTTACGCCGACTTCCCCTTCGTCGCCTCTCACCCGGCTCTGTCCCCGGTTCCCGAGTGCGCCGAGTCCGATGTCAAGAGCTTCTACCTTGCCCCGGTCGGTAACGGCCCGTTCATGATGGACGGTAAGTGGGAGGATGGCCAGGAGATCAACCTCAAGAAGTTTGACGATTACTATGGCGACAAGGCCAAGATCGATGGCATCCACTTCCAGGTCATCAAGGACATGGAGACCGCTTACAAGGAGTTCCAGGCCGGTAACCTCGATGTCTGCGACGTTCCCGTTGCTCAGATCGACGCCGCCAAGAAGGACCGTGGCGAGTCCAAGGACGGCTACACCATGGGTGACGGCGAGCATATGCTGCTCGGTGCCGAGCCTTCCACGTACTATCTGACCTGCAACACCACGGCCGAGCCGTTCAATAACGCCGACCTGCGCAAGGGCATCTCCCTGGCCATCAACCGTGAGGCCATCTGCAAGACCATCTTCAAGGGCACCCGTACCCCCGCCGACGGTATTGTTCCTCCGGGAATCGCCGGCTACAAGGAGGGCGCATGGGAGTTCTGCGCCTATGACGTCGACAAGGCTAACGAGTACCTCGACAAGGTCGCTCCCGCTGGCGCTAACGGCGATCGTGGCATTAGCGTGACCCTTTCCTACAACCAGGACGGTGGTCACAAGGAGATCATGGAGTCCATCATCGGCGACCTCGCTAAGGTTGGCGTTACCGCTGTCTCCGATACCCCTGAGTGGTCTGCCCTGCTCGAGCAGTATCAGAACTTCAACTATCAGTTCGGCCGTCTGGGCTGGATCGCCGATTACCCGGTCATGGACAACTTCCTGTACCCGCTGTTCCACTCCGACTCCCTCGGTGGCGACAACCGCTCCGGTTACAGCAACCCCGAGTTCGATGCCAAGGTCGACGAGGCCCGCACCACGGTTGATGACGAGGAGCGCATCGCCAAGATGCGGGAGGCCGACGCCATGGTCGCTGCTGACTGCCCGGTTATCCCGGTGATGTTCTACACGCACACCATCGCTGGCTCTGACCGCGTCAAGCATCTCTATGTTGATCCGCAGAAGCACGCCGATCTGGGTACCGCCGAGCTCGCCTAAGGGTTTTGCAGCTTCCGTGAGGGTCAAGTATTTACGTAGACCTCATGGGAAACATACAGTTCTCCCTAACCTGGGGTAAACTGGCTGATGGTAATTTTGGGATGCCGGTCTGGCGATCGGCATCCCATTTAGGTTAATCCCTAGATAGGGGAGTGGTATGGGTAAGTACATCGTTAAACGTGTGCTTCAGTTCATCCCGGTGTTTTTGGGCGTTACGCTGATTCTGTTCGCCCTCCAGAATATCGTGCCGGGAGATCCGATCAAGCTGATCGGTGGAGACAAGGCTCTGTCCCCCGAGGTGGAGCTTCAGCTTCGCGTTCGCTATCACCTGGTCCAGACGGACGAGGACGGCAACGCGATCCTTGACGAGAACGGCGACCCCGTTCAAACGTCGCTCGTGGACCGTTACTTGTATTACATGAACGGCCTGCTTCATGGCGATCTGGGCAATTCGTACCAGCGCAAGCTGCCGGTTACGGAAATCTTTGCCCAGAAGTATCCGTATACGGTCAAACTTGCCGCGTGCGCCATCGTGCTCGAGGCAATCATGGGTATCGGTGCGGGTATCATTTCGGCGGTTAAGCGTTATTCCTTCTGGGATATTTTGGTAACGCTCACCACGTCGATTCTCGTTGCCGTCCCGGCCTTCTGGCTCGGTATGTTGCTGCAGCTGTTCTTTGGCGTCATTCTCAAGGACGCCACGGGCGGTGCATTCTCCATGCCGATCTCGGGTGCCGGCGGTTCCAGCTCTCAGTATCAGGATTGGATGCACTATGTGCTTCCGACCATTACGCTGGCTTCGGTTTCGACCGCTTATGCCGCCCGCATCATGCGCTCGCAGCTGCTTGACGTCATGAACCAGGATTACATCCGTACGGCAAAGGCCAAGGGTCTCTCCAATCGCGCGATCATTATCAAGCATGCGCTTAAGAATGCACTCATCCCCGTCGTTACCTATATTGGTGTCGACTTTGGCGGCATGCTTTCGGGCGCTATCCTGACCGAGACGGTCTTTAACTGGCCCGGTATCGGCTATGAGGTCTATCGCGCCATTAGCATGCGTGACTGGCCCATCGTTATGGGCGGCGTTACGCTCATCGTCGTCGTCGTCATGGTGATCAACCTGCTCGTCGACATTAGCTATGCATTCCTCGACCCGCGCATCCGCCTTGGCGGTCCGTCGGATAAGGCCTAAGGGAGGTACGTCTCATGCAGGAAACTGATTCTCAGTCTCAGGAGCAGGCTACCGCCACCAAGGCCGTATCTGCTCCCGCCAAGTCCCGCACGCTGTGGGGCGACGCTTTTAAGCGTCTTCGTAAGAACAAGCTCGCCGTTATCGGTGTCTGCTGGATCATCATCGTCGTTTTGGTTGCGCTGACTGCCGATCTGTGGGCTAAGCCCTGGCTCGGTTCGCCGACGGCTTCCGACTCGACCACCATGGCCGAGACGTCGCTGCTGGCTCCGTGTGCAGAGCACCCGTTTGGCACCGACGCCCTTGGTCGTGACATTCTCGTCCGCGTTATCTACGGTGCGCGCGTTTCGCTGTCCGTCGGCATTATGGCCACCGCAATCTCCACGCTGATCGGTCTGGTCATGGGTGCTCTGGCCGGTTTCTACGGCGGCATTTGGGATACGATCATCATGCGCTGTGCGGATATCTTCCTGGCGTTCCCGTACGTGCTGTTCGTTGTCGCCATGATCGCCGTTATCGGCCGTGGTCTTCAGAATGTCTTTATCGCCATCGGTATTCTCGGCTGGCCTTCTATTGCGCGCGTCTTCCGCTCTGCAATCTTGACGGTCAAGGAAAATGACTATGTTGACGCTGCGCGCGCGATGGGTGCATCTGATGCTCGTATCGTCGTGCGTCACATCTTCCCGAACTCCGTCGCCTCCATCGTGGTCTACGCAACCATGAACATTGGTGGCGCCATTCTGACCGAGTCCGCTCTGTCCTTCCTCGGCATGGGCGTTATTCCGCCTACGCCTTCGTGGGGCTCCATGATTCAGGACGGTCAGCAGTATCTTCTGACTGCTCCCTGGATGATGATCATGCCCGGTCTGGCAATTCTCTCGACGGTGCTCGCCTTCACCCTGCTGGGTGACGGTCTGCGCGACGCCCTCGACGTCAAGATGAAGGACGCATAAGGATGAAGAAGAACAAGAACTATGTGGACCTGAAGGACCAGCCGGTTCCCGAGGGCCAGCATCTGCTCGAGGTCGATGACCTTAAGATGTATTTCCACACCGAGGATGGCGTCGTTCGCGCTGTCGACGGTGTCTCCTACACACTCGATCGCGGTGAGACCCTGGGCGTCGTCGGTGAGTCCGGCTCCGGTAAGTCCGTGACCGCTATGACCATCATGGGTCTTATCTCGATGCCTCCGGGAAAGATCGAGGGCGGCGACGTTCGCTATCGCGGTCGTTCTATCCTCGAAATGACCGAGGAAGAGATGCAGCACATTCGCGGTAACGATATCGCGATGATCTTCCAGGATCCTATGACCTCTTTGAACCCGGTCTATAAGATCGGCAAGCAGGTGGGCGAGGGCCTTCGTCTGCACCGTGGCTACTCCAAGCAGGAGGCGCTCAAGCGCGCCACCGAGCTTTTGGACCTCGTGGGTATCCCCGAGCCTGAGAAGCGCGTCAATGAGTATCCGCACCAGTTCTCGGGCGGTATGCGTCAGCGCGTCATGATTGCTATGGCTCTTGCGTGCGATCCCGATATCCTGATTGCCGACGAGCCCACGACTGCCCTGGACGTTACCATTCAGGCTCAGATTATCGAGCTTATGCAGGAGATGCAGGAGAAGAACGGCAACGCCATCATCATGATTACCCATGACCTGGGCGTCGTCGCCGATATGGCCGATAAGATCATGGTTATGTACGCCGGCCGTCCCGTCGAGTTCGGTACTGCTGAGGAAATCTTCTACGAGAGCCGCCACCCCTACACCTGGGGCCTTATCCGCTCCATCCCGGAGCAGGCCATCGAAGAGAAGAAGCCTCTTACGCCGATTCACGGCAACCCGCCTTCGCTCATGAACCTGCCCGAGGGCTGCGTCTTCTCTCCTCGTTGCCCCTATGCGACGGACAAGTGCCGCAAGCAGCGCCCCGAGCGCGTTGTTACCGAGTCTGGTCATTACTCTGCGTGCCACTACTCCGGTGACCCCGAGTTCCTCAAGAACGCTCCTGAGACGTCCCGTACGCGCAAGGATTCCAAGAAGGGAGGCGAGGCGTAATGGCAGATACCAACGAGCGTACTCCGCTGCTGAAGGTCGAGCACCTCTCTAAGGAGTTTCCCGCTGAGTCCGGCATGTTCGCCAAGCGCTTCTCCAAGCGTGTCGTCTCTGCTGTGAATGACATTTCGTTCGAGATTTATCCGGGCGAGACCTTTGGCCTGGTCGGCGAGTCTGGTTGCGGTAAGTCCACCACGGGCCGCACCATCATGCGCCTGACCAAGCCGACCGCCGGTAAGGTGTTCTTCCAAGGCAAAGATGTTGCCGAGATGAGCAAGCACGAGATCAAGGATATGCGTCGCGAGATGCAGTTCATCTTCCAGGACCCCTATGCTTCGCTCAACCCTCGCATGACCATCGGTGAGATCGTCTCCGAGCCCATGACCATTCACGGCGTGGGCACCAAGGAGGAGCGCATTGAGCGCGTCCGCGAGCTTCTCGACGTCGTTGGACTGAACCCCGAGCACATCAACCGTTATCCTCATGAGTTCTCCGGCGGTCAGCGTCAGCGTGTCGGCATTGCCCGTGCATTTGCGCTGAAGCCCAAGCTGATTATCTGCGACGAGCCGGTTTCCGCTCTGGATGTGTCCATTCAGGCCCAGGTTCTGAACCTGCTCAAGGAACTGCAGGACAAGTTCGGTACCGCATATCTGTTTATCGCCCACGACCTGTCCGTCGTGCAGCACATCTCCGATCGCGTTGCCGTTATGTATCTGGGTAAGATGGTCGAGGTTTCGGACTGGAAGACGCTCTACAGCGAGCCCCACCATCCGTACACGCAGTCGCTGCTGTCTGCCGTGCCGGTTCCCGATCCTGATATCCAGAAGACCCGCAAGCGCATCATCCTCGCTGGCGATCCGCCGTCGCCGCTGGATCCGCCGACCGGCTGCCGTTTCCACACTCGCTGCCCGATCGCGCAGGGTATCTGCTCTGAGAAGCTCCCTGAGTTTAAGGAAGTTGCCCCGGGCCACTGCTGTGCCTGTCACTTTGCGGAGCCGTTCCCGATCAAGGAATCGCACATCGACCTGTAGACGGTTGTTCTCGTCCGGGCCCGTGCTGGACTTAGTTTTCAGAACGTCCTCGACCATGGAAACCCCCTTACCCTGCTCCTTCGGAGCTGCGGATAAGGGGGTTTCCTGGTCTGCGGAATGTTCTGAAAACTAAGTCCAG